>NZ_WWCX01000047.1:0-54038 GCF_009857655.1 Duganella vulcania | reverse complement strand
GCCACGTCCCAGCCGGCGCGCGCCAGGCCGAGCGCGATGGCGCGGCCGATGCGGCGGCCGGCGCCGGTCACGAGCGCCACGGGCGCAACGTGTGCGCCGGCTGGAGTTTGTTCTGCTGTCGTCATGTGCTGTCTGAATGTCAAAATGGCGGCCCGGCGCGCCGATTCGCTACAATGCCGGTTATGTCCCTACCTGTCCCTACCAGTGACGCGCTGGCCGCGTCCCACGCCCTGCAGCACCTGATCGCCGCCGAAATCGCGCGCAACGACGGTGCCATTTCCTTCGCCCGCTACATGGAGCTGGCCCTGTACGCGCCCGGCCTGGGCTACTACAGCGGCGGCTCCGCCAAACTCGGCAAAGATGGCGATTTTACAACCGCGCCCGAGCTTACGCCGCTGTTCGGCGCCGCCGTGGCCCAGGCCGCAGCCGCTATTATCGCCCAAAGCGCGCCGCGGATCCTCGAATTCGGCGCCGGCACCGGCAAGCTGGCCTTCGACATCCTGACCGAGATGGCCGCCGCCGGCGTGGCGATCGAGCGTTATTTCATCGTCGAGCTGTCCGGCGAACTGCGCGCGCGCCAGCAGGACAAGCTGCGCGATTTCCCGCAGGTGGAGTGGCTGGACGAATTCCCCGACGCCTTCGACGGCGTGGTGGTCGGCAACGAGGTGCTCGACGCCATGCCGGTCCAGCTGATCACCAGGCACCCGGAAGGCTGGCAGGAACTGCGGGTGACGGTGCGCGACGGCCGCTTCGATTATCTCGAGGTCCCGGCCGGCCCCGAGCTGCTGGCGCAGATCGCGCTGCAGATCCAGGACCACGACAGCCTGCCGGTCGGCTACGTGACCGAGGTGCACGGCGTGGCCTGCGGCTTCATGGCGACGCTGGCACGAATGCTGCGCAACGGCCGCGCCAACGCCGCCTTCCTGTTCGACTACGGCTTCCCGGCGCACGAGTACTACCTGGAACAGCGCGCCACAGGCACCCTGATGTGCCATTACCGCCACCATGCGCACCCGGACCCGTTCTACTATCCGGGCCTGCAGGACATCACCGCCCACGTCGATTTCACGGCGATGGCGCTGGCCGCGCAGGAGGCGGGCGCCGACGTGCTGGCCTACCTGAACCAGGCCGGCTTCCTGATTGGCGCCGGCGCCGGCGAGCTGTTGTTGCGCACCGACCCGTCCGACGCGATGCGCTACCTGCCCCAGGCCAAGGCCTTGCAAAAGCTGTTGTCGCCGGCCGAGATGGGCGAGTTGTTCAAGGTGCTGGTGATCGGCAAGAACGTCGCCTTGCCGGACGCCATCGCCGCCCATGACCGCACCCACCGCCTGTAGATTAAATGTTACAGTGGTCAGAACAGCAAGGCCAAACCTTGTTTGATCGCTGGGTTACGGCGCGCCAGATCGGCTATGATGAATAACGCACGCTCGCCGGACAATTATTGGAACGATGGCAAAGATACACACTCACTATGACAACCTGAAGGTGTCGCGCATGGCGCCGCAGGAAGTCATACGTGCCGCCTACAAGGCGCTCAGTCAAAAATACCACCCGGACAAAAATCCGGGGGATGAGAAGGCTGCGCGCATCATGGCCATTCTCAACAGCGCCTACGACACCTTGTCCGACACCCAGCGCCGCAAGGAGCACGACGAATGGATCGCGGCCGAGGAATGGGAAATCGAATGGCTGGAGAGCACCCACCACGAGGACGGCCAGCGCGGCGACAAGCACCGCCACGACGGCGCGGAGCGGGCCTGGAGCCCGGAGCCGGTCGACGACCTGCCGCGTGCGCGCCGGCGCGGCGCGTGGAAGTGGTGGGGCGGCCTGGCGGCCAGCCTGATGGTGGGCTGGGTGGCCGGCGTGACCATGATGTCCGAAACGCAGGTGGTGTCGTCCGCGCTGGCGGCGGCGTGGGGCGGCAAGGCCGATAATGGCAGGGGCGCGCAAGCGCGTGCCGTGGCGCGCGATCCCAAGGCCGAGATGCGCGAGGCCTGGGCCGGCGCCCAGCCGTACTACCCGGAGGCCAACAGCAGCCGGCCGGCGGCGATCAAGGTGCAGGCGCTGTCGCAGGTGATACTGCCGAACGCCAGCGCCGATTGCGAAAGCGAAACCCAGACCCTGGTCGCGCCCAACGGCGAGCCGTGGCCAACGCAGTCCGGCTACATGACCGGCTTCCCGGTCGCCAACCGTGGCGACGACATGCAGCTGACGCTGGACAACGCCGGCAACGCGTCGGCGGTGTTCATCAAGATCTACGACACCGAGCGCCATTCCAACGTGCGCTACGCCTACGTGCAGGCGCACGACAAGCTGGTGGTCGACAAGCTCGCCAACGGCAAATACGAGATCCGCTACCAGAACCTGGACGTGGGCGCCAACCAGAGCGGCTGCGCGCCCGCCAGCCGCACAGCGGCGGCCAAGGCGGAGCCGGCGCCGGTCAACAATTAGTACCTAGAACTCTTCCCACTCCGAATTCAGATCGGCCTTGGGCTTGGCGGTCTTGGTTGCCGGCTTCGCGGCCGGACGGGCTGCCGGCTTGGCTTCCGCCGGTTTGCCGGCTGGCGCCAGCCGTGGCGCCGTGGCGGCCGCCTTGGCGACGGCCGGACGGGCCGCCGCTGCCGGCCTGGCCACCGGCGCCGCGTAACTGCTATCGAGCTTGAACACGCTGACCGAGGCCGACAGCGTGGCCGCCTCGTCCTGCATGCTTTGCGCGGCCGCTGCCGCCTGCTCCACCAGCGCGGCGTTCTGCTGCGTCATCTCGTCCATCTGCGAGATCGCCTCGTTGACCTGCTCGATGCCCATGCTCTGTTCCTGGCTGGCCGAGGTGATCTCCGCCATGATGTCGGCCACCTGCTGCACCGAGGTGACGATCAGGCCCATGGTCTGGCCGGCCTCGTCCACCACGGCGCTGCCGCCGTCCACCTTCTCCACCGAATCGTCGATCAGCACCTTGATTTCCTTGGCCGCCGTGGCCGAGCGCTGCGCCAGGCTGCGCACCTCCGACGCCACCACCGCGAAGCCGCGCCCCTGCTCGCCGGCGCGCGCCGCTTCTACCGCCGCGTTGAGCGCCAGGATGTTGGTCTGGAAGGCGATGCCGTCGATCACGCCGATGATGTCGACGATCTTGCTGGAGCTGGCCTTGATCGAGCCCATGGTGTCGACCACCTGGGCCACCAGCTCGCCGCCGCGCGTGGCCACCGACGATGCCGAGATCACCAGCTGGTTGGCCTGGCGCGCGTTGTCGGCGTTCTGCTTGACGGTGGAGGTCAGCTCCTCCATGGTGCTGGCGGTTTCCTCCAGCGAGCTGGCCTGCGACTCGGTGCGGCCCGACAGGTCCATATTGCCGCTGGCGATTTCGGCCGAGGCGCGGTTGATGGTGGTGGTGCTGCTGCGTACCTCGTGCACGGTGCGCGCCAGGCTGGTGTTCATGTGCTGCAGCGCCTCCAGCAGCTCGCCCGTCTCGTCGCTGGCGCGCGCCTCGATGTGGGTGCTCAGGTCGCCGGCCGCGACCGACTTGGCGATCGCCACCGCCTCCTCCAGCGGGCCGGTGATCGAGGCCGTGATCCACACCGCCAGCGCGGCCGAGACGATCAGCGCCACCACGCCCAGCACGATCATCATGGTGCGCGAGAAGTCGATGTGGCCGGTGGCGACCTTGCCGCCGTCCTCGATGTCGGTCTTCTGCTGCTTGACCATGGCGCCGGTCAGCTCCTCAAGCGTGTCGAGCGCCGGGAAGGCTTCGCGGTTCATCAGCTCGGACGCCTTGTCGCGATCGTCCGCCTCGACCAGGTCGGCCACCTTCAGGAAGGCCGTGTTGTAGGTGGCGCGCGCGGCCTGGATCTTGGCCAGCAGCGCCTTCTCGTCGGGCGTCTCGGTCAGCTGGCCCAGCGTGGCCAGCGCGGCGTCGATGGTCTTCTTGTCCTGGTCGATCTTCTCATAGCTCTTGGCGCGCTGGGCCTTGTCGGTGATGACGAACAGGGCCAGCACGCGGCGCGCGTCCTCGCGCGCGGCGGCGTCGATGGTGGCGGCGGCCGAGGCGCTCGGCCAGTCGCGCTCGACGATGCCCTTGGCGCTCTGGCTGATGGCGCCGAAGCGGCCGATGGCGGTCGCTATCATGATGAGCATCAGCAGCACCAGCACGCCGAAGCCGGCGCCGAGGCGGGTTTTGATTTTGAAGTTGGTCAGGTTCATGGGGCGGGCAGGTTAAGGGGTCAGCTGGCGGCGGCGACGTCGGTCAGGCCCATCTCGTCGCTCGACATCAGCTTGTCGATGTCGACCAGGATCAGCATGCGTTCGTCGATGGTGCCCAGGCCGATCATGTAGTCGGAGTTGAAGGCCGTGCCCATCTCCGGCGCCGGCTTGACCTGGTCGGGCATGAGCGTGGTCACGTCCGACACCGAGTCCACCACCATGCCCACCACGCGCCCGCCGATGTTGAGGATGATGACCACGGTGAACTGGTCGTACACCGGCTCGCCGAGCTTGAACTTGATGCGCATGTCGACCACGGGGATGATGATGCCGCGCAGGTTGATCACGCCCTTGATGAACTCGGGCGCGTTGGCGATGCGGGTGACCGCCTCATAGCCGCGGATCTCCTGCACCTTGAGGATGTCGATGCCGTATTCCTCGGCGCCAAGGGTGAAGGCGAGGAACTCGCGTCCGGCGATGTCCGATGCGTTTTCTTGCATGATGGTGGTCCTTGAAATATTGATCTGATCGCGATATCGCCTTGGTCGGCGACCGCGCCGCAATCCTTACAATGACGGCGCTAGCGTATCAGGTTCGCGGCCCGCTGACGAGCGCGGCAAAGCCCGGCATGGGCGAAAAACGCACGCCTGTTGCTATCAATTTCGAAGGGGGTTGTCACAGGGGGGGAATCTGATTATGCTAGGACTAAGACAGCCACGGGCTTA
The DNA here is from genome assembly GCF_009857655.1 of Duganella vulcania. Classification (NCBI taxonomy): domain Bacteria; kingdom Pseudomonadati; phylum Pseudomonadota; class Betaproteobacteria; order Burkholderiales; family Oxalobacteraceae; genus Duganella; species Duganella vulcania. The sequence goes on along the minus strand of NZ_WWCX01000047.1, from coordinate 49,119 downwards.
GCGCCAGGAGATGTGATGACCGATTCCAACGCCGCAGACGACAACTGGCTGATCCAGGAAGACGAGGAGCCGGCGCCAGTTGACGGAACGGGGTCGCCGGAACAGCGCCTGTGGCGGGTGCTCATTGTCGACGACGACGTCGACGTGCACGCGGTCACGCGGCTGGCGCTGCGCAACGTCTCGTTCAAGGGCCGCGAGCTCGAGCTGTTCTCGGCCTACAGCGGGCGCGAGGCCTACGAGTTCCTGCGCGACACGCCCGACATCGCGCTGGTGCTGCTGGACGTGGTGATGGAAACCGACGACGCCGGCCTGCTGCTGGCGCGCCGCATCCGCGAGGAGCTGCACAACGCCATCGTGCGCGTGGTGCTGCGCACCGGCCAGCCGGGCCAGGCGCCCGAGCAGCGCGTCATCATCGAATACGACATCAACGACTACAAGGCCAAGACCGAGCTGACCACGCAGAAGCTGTTCACCACGGTGATCTCGGCGCTGCGCGCGTACGAGAGCCTGAACATGCTCGAGCGCAGCCGCATCGGCCTGGGCAAGATCCTGGCCGGCGCCACCAACCTGTACCAGATTCATTCGCTGCGCGAGTTCGCCTCGGGCGTGCTCAACCAGGTGAGCGCCATCCTCGACGTCGGCGCCGACGGCGTGCTGTGCCTGATGCAGGGCGACACCGGCGTCACCAGCGTGGTGGCGGCCACCGGCGGCTACGCGGCGCTGGGCGAGTCCGAGCTGATGCCGGCCAGCCATCCGCTGTGGCCGACCATCGCCAAGGCCTTCGCGGAAAAGAAGAGCCAGTTCGAGCATCCGGCCAATGTGTTGTTCATCCACACGCAGGAAAACCGCGAGGTGGCCATTTCGGTCACGCCGCCGTGGCCGCTGGCGCAGATCCAGCGCGACCTGCTGGAGGTGTTCTGCCAGCGCATCGCGGCCGCGTTCGACAACCTGTACATGTTCGGCCAGCTGCGCAAGGCGCAGGAGGCCACCGTGGTGGCGCTGGCCGACCTGGCCGAGTTCCGCGACAGCGGCACCGGCGGCCATGTGCGGCGCGTGCAGATGCTGTCGACCTCGCTGGCCCAGCGGATGGCCGCGCGCGGCGTGTATGCCGACGAGCTCACGCCGCAGCTGCTGGAGATGATCGGCCTGGCCAGCATCCTGCACGACGTCGGCAAGGTCGCCACGCCGGACCACATCCTGCTCAAGCCGGGCATCCACACGCCCGAGGAACGGGCCGAGATGCAGACCCACGCGGCGGTCGGCAAGTCCATCCTGGAGCGCGCCGCCAATATGGTCGACGGCGTCAGCTACCTGACCTACGGCGCCGAGATCGCCGGCGGCCACCACGAGCACTTCGACGGCAACGGCTATCCCAACCAGCTGGTGGGGCGCGCGATCCCGGTGTCGGCCCGCATCGTCGCCGTGGTCGACGTGTTCGATTCGCTGCTGCACGAGCGCCCGTACAAGGATCCGTGGCCGCACACCGAGGTGATGACCTACATCACCGAGCGCTCCGGCAAGCAGTTCGACCCCGAGGTGGTGGCCGCGCTGCTGGACCTGATCGAGCGCGACCCCACCATCGGCCACACGCCGGACTAGGACCAGGCAGGGCCGGCGCGGGCGCGCGGCCGGACGCCAGGAGTGAGCCATGCCATCGAATCCGCATCCGTCCGACAGCGAAGCGCGCCCGGTGCGCGGCGCGCTGCTGAAAAAGCTCAGCGGCGACGAGGGCATGTTCGCGCTGGGCGCCTCGGTGGCGCGGGTGGTGCAGCTGGCCGATTCCGACGACCAGGGCACGCAGAGCCTGGCCTACTACGTGCTGTCGGACGTGGCGCTGACGCAGAAGGTGCTGCGGCTGGCCAACACGCCGACCTACCGCGCGGCCGGCGGCACTGCCGTCACCACCATCTCGCGCGCGATTTCCCTGCTCGGCTTCGACAACGTCAAGACCACGGCCATGGCCATGCTGCTGGTCGACACGCTGGCCAACAGCAAGCATGCGCACAGCGTGCGCATCGAGCTGGAGGCGGCGCTGTGCGCCAGCCTGGTGGGACGCGAGATGGCGCGCCTGAGCGTCTACCAGGGCGCCGAGGAGGCCGCCATCGGCGCGCTGTTCAAGAACATCGGCGCGCTGGTGGTGGCCTCGCACGAGCACGCGCTGTTCCGCGAGATCGGCGTGCTGGCGGCGGCCGGCAAGGTGACCGAGGCGCAGGCCGCGCTGCAGGTGCTTGGCTGCAGCTACGACAGCCTGTCGGCCGCCATCCTGCATGAATGGAAGATCCCGGAGGTGATCGTGCGCGCGCTGGCGCCGCTGCCGCCGGGCCCGTGCAAGCCGGCCGCCGGCCGCCAGGAGTGGATGCGGCAGGTGGTGTCGTTCAGCATGGAGACCGCGCGGCTGCTGGCGCGCCGCCTGCGCGCCGACAGCGCCGAGGGCAGGGCGCTGGAGCAGCGCTACGGCGCCGCGCTCAACCTGGACCAGGAGCGCCTGGCGCAGCTGTTCGCCACCGTCTCGCGCGACATGGACAGCCTGCTCGAGAGCCTGCAGATGGGCGTGCAGGCCGATCCCGGCGACGGCCCCGGCCTGCCGGGCGTGCTGGCGCAGGCGGCGATGGGCGCGGGCGAGGCGCCGCAGGGCAGCCATCCAAGCGGCAAGCCGTACAACGCGCGCGAGCTGCTGCTGGCCGGAGTGCAGGAGGTGACGCAGATGCGCGCCGGCGGCCACGGCAAGGTCAACGACATCATCCAGGCGGTGCTGGAGACGCTGTACCGCGGCATGGGCTTCCGCTTCGCCACCGTGTGCCTGAAGGACGTGCGCAGCGGCCAGTACCGGGCGCGGGTGGCGTTCGGCGAGCGCCACGTGGAGCGCCAGGCCGGCTTCGTGTTTCCGTCCGCCACCGGCGACGACCTGTTCCACCTGGCGATGCAGAACAACGCCGACCTGATGATCGCCGACGCCAGCGCGCCCAAGATCCGCGCGCTGCTGCCGGAGTGGCACCGCAAGCTGCTGCCGGACGCGCGCAGCTTCATCGTGCTGCCGCTGGTGGTCAACTCGGTGCAGCTGGGCCTGTTCTACGCGGACCGCGCGCTGCCGGCGCCGGAGGGCGTGCCGCCCGACGAGACTTCGCTGATCCGCGCGCTCAAGGGCCAGGTGCTGGTGGCGCTCACGCCGGGCTGAGGTCGACGTCGGCGGCGCTCTCGTCGCGCACCATGGCCTCGAACTGCGCCACCGGCATCGGCCGCGCGTACAGGTAGCCCTGCGCCTCGTCGCACTGCTTGGCGTTGAGGAAGTCGCGCTGGGCCAGCGTCTCGACGCCCTCGGCCACCACGCCCAGCCCCAGCGAATGCGCCAGCGCGATGGTGGCGGCCACGATCACGGCGTCGTCCGGATCGCTCTCGATGTCCTTGACGAAGCCGCGGTCGATCTTGATGCGGTCGATCTCGAACAGCTTCAGGTAGCTCAGCGAGGAATAGCCGGTGCCGAAGTCGTCGATCGCCACCTTGATGCCGCGCGAGCGCAGCTCGACCAGCAGCGCGCGGCTGCGTTCCGGATCCTGCATCGCGGCCGACTCGGTGATCTCCAGCTCCAGCAGGGCCGGGTCGATGCCGTGCGCGGCCAGCAGGCGGTCCAGCAGCGGCAGCAGGCCGGCGCCGTGGCACTGGCGCGCCGACAGGTTGACCGCCAGCCGCAGGTGCGCCAGCTCCGGCGTGCGCCACGAGGCCAGCAGGCGGGCGGCGCGCTGCAGCACCCAGTCGCCCAGCGGCAGGATCAGGCCGGACTCCTCGGCGATCGGGATGAAGCGGTCCGGCCCCACCATGCCCAGCTCGGGATGGTGCCAGCGCAGCAGCGCCTCGGCGCCGATGATGCGCCCGCTCGCCAGCTCGACCTGCGGCTGCAGGTACAGCTCGAACTCGTTGTGCTCGAGCGCCTGCCACAGGCGGTTCTCCAGCATCAGGCGCTCGTGGGTGGCGCTGTTCATCTCGGCCGAGAAGAACTGGAAGTTGCCGCGGCCCTGGCTCTTGGCCGCGTACATGGCGGTGTCGGCGTGGCGCAGCAGCGTGCTGCCGTCCTCGCCGTCGGACGGGAACATGGCGACGCCGACGCTGGCGCCGCTGTGCACGGTCTTGCCCTCCAGGTGGTAGGGCGCGCCCAGCGATTCGACGATGCGCACCGCGATGTTGGAGGCCTCGTCCGGCGTCACGCTGCCGGAGGTGACCACGATGAACTCGTCGCCGCCCAGGCGGGCGATGGTGTCGACCTCGCGCAGCAGCTCCTGCAGGCGCTGCGCCACCGCCACCAGCAGCAGGTCGCCGGTCTGGTGGCCGTGGGTGTCGTTGATCTTCTTGAAGTGGTCGAGGTCGATGAACAGCACGGCCGCCGCGCCGCCCGCGCGGCGGGTCTGGGCCAGCAGCTGGTCCAGCCGCAGGTTCAGCGACAGGCGGTTGTCCAGGCCGGTCAGCGTGTCGTGGTGGGCCAGGCGGTGGATGCGCTCCTGCGCCATCTGCTGCGCGGTCAGGTCGTGCAGGATGGCGACGAACAGGTGCTCGTCCGGCAGCTCGACCTCGCTCACCGACATCGCCAGCGGGAACTCGTTGCCGTCGCTGCGCCAGCCGGTCAGCTCGTATTCGTGGGTGACGCCGCAGGCGATCATGCGCAGCAGGCCGGCCGCGTCCAGGCCGGCGGCCTCGCCCACGCCGACCGGGATCAGGCGGTCCAGCGGCAGCGCCGTCATGTTCTCCGGCGCGTAGCCGAACAGGCGGCCGGCCGCGGCGTTGGCCGACATCAGCAGGCCGTCGCCGTCGATGGTGAGGATGGCGTCGGCCGCCTTGTTCAGGATCGCTTGCAGCCTGGCCTCGCGCTCGCGCAGGCGCGAGGTGCTGTCCTTGACCTGGGCCTGGATGCGGGCGCGCTCGCCGCTGATCAGCATCATCAGCGTGCCCAGCAGGCCGGTCAGCAGCAGGCCGCAGATCAGCACCGTCCAGCTTTGCCAGCCGCGCTGCTGGCGCAGGTATTCCGGCGTCGGCGCCAAGGTCAGCTCGTAGATGCGGCCGCCGAAGTGCAGCTGGCGCTGGAAGTCGCCCGGCCCGGCGGCGCGATGCAGGCTGTCGCGCACCGTGTGGCGCGGACCGTCGTCGTCCATGTCCTCGAAGCGCATCAGGAAGTGGCCGAACTCGGAGCGCTTGAGCGCCTGGTCCAGGTAGGCGTCGAACTGCATGGAGATCAGCAGCGAGCCGATGGCCTGGTGGCGGTTGTTGTTGGGGTAGACCGTCTGCAGCAGCAGCAGGCCGGCGCCGGCCTGAATGCGCAGCAGCTGCAGTGGCTCGGTGGCGGTGGGCTGGCCGGACTGGATGGCGCGCTCGAGCGCGGCGCGGCGCGGCGGATCGGACAGGAAGTCCTGGCCCTGGAACACGCGGTTGTTGGCCGGCTCGATGTAGGTGGCGGCGAAGTAGCGCTCGCGCGGGGCGGCCACCGCCAGGGCGTCGCCGGGGCCGCGATCGCGGATCGCGAAGTCGGGCGCCACCTGGGCCCGGCCCCAGGCCTCGAAGGCGGCGCGTTCGCCGCCGGCCACCGGCGTCAGCCAGGCCATCGACAGCAGCTCGGGGCGCTGGTCCAGGTAGCCGTGCGCCAGGTTGCCGAAGTCTTCGGCGCTGAGCACGCGGCGCGGATCGTTGAGGGCCTTGGCCATCGCGTAGATGAAGCGCTCGTGTTCGCTGAACTGGGCCTGCAGCAGGTCGCCGGTCTGCTGCGCCTTGAGGCGGAAGGTCTGCATCTGTTGGTTGTTTTCCCAGCGGTCGGCCTGCAGGTAGATGGCGATGAAGGCGGCCGCCGACAGCAGCAGCGGCAGGCCGACCAGCAGGCGGCGGCGCGACCACAGCGCGCGCGGGCGGCCGATGACGATCCAGGTCAGCGGCGCGGCCAGCAGGATGCCGATGGTGTCGCCCATCCACCAGGCCAGCCAGTCGAACGCGACGGTGTCCCAGCTCAGGATGCCGAGCGCGGTCATGCCGGTCAGCGCGACGGTGCTGTTGATGACGGTGACGCCGGCCGCCAGCATGACGAAGCGCACCACGTCGCGGCCGGAACCGATGGCCGGGTCGATATAGCGGCGGAACAGGGCGCTGCCGCCCCAGGCCTGCAGCAGGGCGCCCAGCGCGGGGAAGCAGGCGCCGGCGAATGCCGTGGCGCTGACGCCGCCGGGGCTGAGGAAGGGATAGACCAGGTTGACCGCCAGCGAGCCGAGCGCCACGGCCGGCAACAGGCGGGCGCCGCCGATCACGCAGCTGGCCAGCGCCAGGCCGGCCGGCAGGAAGATCGGCGAGGCGTAGCCGGGCGGCAGCGCCAACAGCAGGCCGAGGCGGCCGGCGACGAAGTAACAGGCCAACAGGCCCAGATTGGCCAGCACCAGGCTGCGCAAACTACCGCTACGGTTGTTCAACTGCGGGGCTCCAGGTCTTAGTATTGTCAGACGATTGTATAGGATTTCGTGCAACGTAAAAACAACACTTGCACTTTTGCAGTTGGTGCAGTTAAAATCTCGCCCCGAAGCAGACGGTTCATCCGCACAGCGTGAAATAGGCAGTAAAAAAACGCGATGCAGGGTTGACAGGTCAAAGAAGTTGCTTCATACTCTGCGGTTCCTCGCGGAGGGGTGGCCGAGTGGTTAAAGGCGACAGACTGTAAATCTGTTCTTTCGAGTACGCTGGTTCGAATCCAGCCCCCTCCACCAAGTTTTTGCAAGAAGACTGGGTATGCAAGAAGTTACGCAAGTAGATGAAGTAAGAATTGAACAATCCTCGCGGGTGTAGCTCAATGGTAGAGCAGAAGCCTTCCAAGCTTACGACGAGGGTTCGATTCCCTTCACCCGCTCCAGTGTTGTTGCAATGCAGATGTACCCCATAAGCCCTTGTAGCTCAGTGGTAGAGCACTCCCTTGGTAAGGGAGAGGCCACGTGTTCAATCCACGTCAAGGGCACCAGAATTCGCAGTATCCCGCAGCACCGGCAGCATATTTAATACGCAGCACTATCAAAGACAGTCGGGCGCTAGCCCAGGCAATCACACCAAATCGTTAGGAGTCTAAAATGGCAAAAGAGAAATTCGAGCGGACCAAGCCGCACGTTAACGTCGGCACCATCGGCCACGTCGACCACGGCAAGACCACCCTGACCGCTGCGATCGCAACTGTTCTGTCGAAGAAATTCGGCGGCGAAGCTAAAGCATACGACCAGATCGATGCTGCTCCAGAAGAAAAAGCACGCGGCATCACCATCAACACCGCTCACGTCGAATACGAAACCGCTGGCCGTCACTACGCTCACGTTGACTGCCCAGGCCACGCCGACTACATCAAAAACATGATCACCGGCGCAGCGCAGATGGACGGCGCGATCCTGGTTTGCTCCGCAGCTGACGGCCCAATGCCACAGACCCGCGAGCACATCCTGCTGGCCCGTCAAGTTGGCGTTCCATACATCATCGTGTTCCTGAACAAGTGCGACCTGGTCGACGACGCAGAATTGCTGGAACTGGTTGAAATGGAAGTGCGCGAGTTGCTGTCGAAGTACGACTTCCCAGGCGACGACCTGCCGATCGTTAAAGGTTCGGCCCGTATGGCGCTGGACGGCGACACCGGCCCAATGGGCGAGCAAGCCATCATGGCCTTGGCTGAAGCACTGGATTCGTACATCCCTACGCCAGAGCGCGCAGTGGACGGCGCCTTCCTGATGCCAGTGGAAGACGTGTTCTCGATCTCGGGTCGCGGTACCGTTGTGACCGGTCGTATCGAGCGCGGCATCATCAAAGTCGGCGAAGAGATCGAAATCGTCGGCATCAAAGATACCGTCAAAACCACTTGCACCGGCGTGGAAATGTTCCGCAAGCTGCTGGACCAAGGTCAAGCTGGCGACAACGTTGGTCTGCTGCTGCGCGGCACCAAGCGTGAAGACGTGGAACGTGGTCAAGTTCTGGCCAAGCCAGGCTCGATCAAGCCACACAACCACTTCACCGGCGAGATCTATGTTCTGTCGAAAGACGAAGGCGGCCGTCACACCCCGTTCTTCAACAACTATCGTCCACAGTTCTACTTCCGTACGACTGACGTGACCGGTTCGATCGAACTGCCAGCGGACAAAGAAATGGTTATGCCAGGCGATAACGTGTCGATCACCGTCAAGCTGATCAACCCGATCGCGATGGAAGAAGGTCTGCGCTTCGCAATCCGCGAAGGTGGCCGTACCGTTGGTGCAGGTGTTGTAGCGAAGATCATCGCTTAAGGAATACTGGTAATACCACCAGGGGCGTCTCTGGTGGTATAATCGATATCCTTTGTAGTTTTACGTAGGGACGTAGCTCAATTGGCAGAGCGTCGGTCTCCAAAACCGAAGGTTGGGGGTTCGATGCCCTCCGTCCCTGCCACTGTTTTCAGGTGCAGGGCACCGAAAGTAAATATAAATGTCAAATCAATCCGTGCAGACCGTCAGCACGTCGAATGACAAGATTAAGGTTGCTCTGGCAATAGCCGTTGCAATCGCAGGTGTGGTCGGGTTTTATTACCTGTCAGACAAACCAGCTCTCGTACGCGCAGGCGCACTTGTAGCTGGTTTGGCTTTTGCCGTTCTGCTCTTGTGGACCTCGACGACTGGCCGTGAATTCCTGAATTTCGCCAAAGAAGCCGTACGCGAAACGAAAAAGGTCGTCTGGCCTACTCGTCGCGAAGCTACCCAGATCACCGGCATCGTGTTTGCCTTCGTGCTGGTGATGGCGCTGTTCCTGTGGGGCACGGATAAGACACTCGAGTTCCTGTTGTACGACGTCATTCTGGGTATACGAAAATAATGAGCGAAAATGTGCAAGACGAGGTGCCGGGCGAAGTTCCGGCACAAGATGCTGGCGCAGCGCCAATCAGCGTACCTGTCAGCAATAAGCGCTGGTATGTTGTACACGCATACTCCGGCATGGAAAAAAGCGTCCAGCGCGCCCTGATGGAGCGCGTCGAGCGCGCGGGCATGCAGGACCAGTTCGGCCAGATCCTGGTGCCGACCGAAGAAGTGGTGGAAGTCCGTAACGGTCAAAAGTCCGTCACCGAGCGTCGTTTCTTCCCTGGCTATGTGCTGGTCGAGATGGAAATGACCGACGAAACCTGGCACCTGGTGAAAAACACCAACAAGGTGACCGGCTTCATCGGCGGCAAATCGAACAAGCCGACCCCGATTCCAGCGCGCGAGATCGACAAGATCATGCAGCAGATGCAAGAGGGTGTCGAGAAGCCACGGCCAAAAGTGCTGTACGAAGTGGGCGAGCAAGTCCGCATCAAGGATGGCCCGTTCACCGATTTCAACGGCAATGTCGAAGAAGTCAATTACGAAAAATCCAAAGTACGCGTGTCGGTCACCATCTTCGGCCGCGCTACTCCGGTGGAACTTGAGTTCGGCCAGGTAGAAAAAGTATAAGCAGGACCGTTCGCCAGAACGGGCGACGGTGTAAAAACCTGACAAATCTGGCAAAGAGGAGCCCCGCCCTGCACAACGCATGGTGGGGCGCTACTACTCATATCCAAGATAGGAGCCATCATGGCAAAGAAAATCATTGGTTTTATCAAGCTGCAAGTGCCAGCTGGTAAAGCAAACCCATCCCCACCGATCGGTCCAGCTCTGGGTCAACGCGGTCTGAACATCATGGAATTCTGCAAAGCGTTCAACGCGCAGACCCAAGGTATGGAACCAGGCATGCCTATCCCAGTCGTGATCACCGCGTTCGCTGACAAGTCCTTCACCTTCGTGATGAAGACCCCACCAGCAACCTTCCTGATCAAGAAGCACTCGGGCGTTGTTAAAGGTTCGGCCAAGCCACATACCGACAAAGTCGGCAAGCTGACCCGCGCTCAAGCTGAAGAAATCGCTAAATTGAAAACCCCAGATCTGACCGCTGCCGACATGGATGCTGCTGTACGCACCATCGCTGGTTCCGCACGTTCGATGGGCATCACGGTGGAAGGTCTGTAATCATGGCAAAACTGTCCAAACGCGCTAAAGCTATCAAAGCCAAAGTTGATAGCACCAAGACCTACGCATTCGACAACGCTGTCGCTCTGATCAAGGAACTGGCTACCGCCAAGTTCAACGAATCGATCGACGTGTCGGTACAACTGGGTGTGGATCCTAAGAAGTCGGACCAGGTCGTTCGCGGTTCCGTCGTGCTGCCAGCCGGCACCGGCAAGACCGTTCGCGTTGCTGTGTTCGCTTCGGGCGAAAAAGCAGAGCAGGCTAAAGCAGCCGGCGCCGACGTCGTTGGTATGGAAGACCTGGCCGAGCGCGTCAAAGCCGGCGACATGCCTTTCGATATCGTCATCGCTTCGCCAGACACCATGCGTATCGTTGGTACCCTGGGTCAGATCCTGGGCCCACGCGGCCTGATGCCTAACCCGAAAGTCGGCACCGTAACCCCTGACGTCGCTACCGCCGTGAAAAACGCGAAAGCCGGTCAAGTTCAGTACCGTACCGACAAAGCCGGTATCATCCACGCGACCATCGGCCGCAAATCGTTCGCTGACGCAGATCTGAAGAGCAACCTGGTTGCCCTGATCGACGCACTGAACAAAGCCAAGCCAGCTACCAGCAAGGGTGTTTACCTGCGCAAGGTTTCCCTGTCGTCGACCATGGGCGCTGGCGTCCGTGTTGACCAGGCTACCCTGGCTGCTTAAGTCGTAAAAGTTTAAGTCCCTGTGTCGCCGTCGCGCGATATGGGGCAGTTCTTTGGGCTGGTCGTTTCTTCGGGAACGGCCAGGCAATCAAAGACCGTTGGGCCGGGTGCATCAGGCAGGCAACCGGTTAATTGAATTTTTCACCCAACGCAGATGGTGTACCCGATCAAGTTTCGTAGTCCATTGGACTCCTAAACCTCGGACGCCGTTGTTCGAACCGATGACAGGCAGTTTGCCCGTCATCATTTAAGGAGGTTGACCGTGGGTCTCAATCTGAATGACAAAAAGGCCGTTGTCGCCGAAGTTTCCGCAAAAGTAGCAACTGCGCAAACTATCGTCGTGGCCGAATATCGTGGCATCCAGGTTGCTCACTTGACGCAACTTCGTGCCAAAGCGCGCGCTCAAGGCGTGTACCTGCGAGTGTTGAAAAACACCCTCGCTCGTCGCTCCGTCGAAGGCACGCAGTTCGCCAGCCTGGCAGACAGCATGACCGGTCCCCTGATCTACTCGATCTCGGACGATGCCGTTGCAGCAGCTAAAGTCATCGCTGACTTCGCTAAAACCAACGACAAACTGGTCATCACCGCAGGTAACTACGCAGGCAAGCAGCTGGATAAAGCAGCTGTTGCAGCGTTGGCGAGCATTCCTTCCCGTGAAGTTCTCATTTCGCAGCTGTTGGGCGTTATGCTGGCTCCGGTGTCGGGCTTTGCACGTGGTCTGGCTGCTCTGGCAGCGAAAAAATCCGAAGGTGCTCCAGCTGTTGCCGAAGTGGCCGCAGAAGAAGCCCCAGCAGCGTAAGCCGCCGGTTTTTTTCTCAAGTACCAATCTGATGTATTAACGAATCAAAAAATTATTGGAGTTTCAAATGGCAATTAGCAAAGACGACATCCTGAACGCAGTTAGCGAAATGTCCGTAATGGACCTGAACGAACTGGTCAAAGCTTTCGAAGAAAAATTCGGCGTTTCGGCCGCTGCAATGGCTGCTCCAGCAGCTGGCGGCGCCGCTGCTGGCGCGGCTGCTGAAGAGCAGACCGAGTTCAACGTTGTTCTGACCGAAGTCGGCGCAAACAAAGTTGGCGTTATTAAAGCAGTTCGCGAAATCACCGGTCTGGGCCTGAAAGAAGCCAAAGACGTGGTTGATGGCGCTCCTAAGACCGTTAAAGAAGCCCTGTCGAAAGCTGACGCTGAAGCCGCTAAGAAGAAGCTGGAAGAAGCTGGCGCCAAGGCCGACCTGAAGTAATCAAGTTGTACGGCGGCTAGTTAGCGCCTCGAGCCAAAGCTGCGGATTTCCTTCTGAAAGGGAGGAAATCCGGCTTTGGCTCCTTTGTCGTCCTCGTCGTATTTGTAGCGTTTGTCCAACGCCGCAGTTTTATCGAATCAGCTGGAAATGGTAGAAGTTTCAGGTTTCGTCTGTGTGACATGCAGCCGATCTTGTTGCTGAAGTGGCTAGTAGTGCACTGGCAAAACCTGAATTTTTTATCCTTTCTGTCACTCACGGAGTGTCCATGCACTACTCATTTACTGAGAAGAAACGCATTCGCAAATCATTCGCGAAGCGCGCCAACGTTCACCACGTTCCGTTCCTGCTGGCTACCCAGCTCGAGTCCTACCATAGTTTCTTGCAAGAAGACGTAGCACCGTCGACACGCAAGAACGACGGCCTGCAGTCGGCCTTTACCTCGATTTTCCCTATCGTTTCGCACAATGGCTTTGCGCGTCTCGAATTCCTGTCGTACGTCCTGGGCGACCCCGCCTTTGACGTCAAGGAATGCCAACTGCGTGGCCTGACGTTCGCGTCGCCGCTGCGCGCCAAGGTGCGCCTGGTGATCCTGGACAAGGAATCGCCGACCAAGCCGGTTGTCAAAGAGATGAAGGAACAGGAAGTCTACATGGGCGAACTGCCCCTGATGACCACCACCGGTTCGTTCGTGATCAATGGTACCGAGCGCGTTATCGTTTCGCAGCTGCATCGCTCCCCTGGCGTGTTCTTCGAGCACGACCGCGGCAAGACCCACTCGTCGGGCAAGCTGCTGTTCTCCGCGCGTATCATTCCTTACCGCGGTTCGTGGCTGGACTTCGAGTTCGACCCGAAAGACATCCTGTTCTTCCGCGTCGACCGCCGCCGCAAGATGCCAGTGACGATCCTGCTGAAGGCGATCGGCATGTCGCACGAGCAGATCCTGGCGAACTTCTTCGTGTTCGACAATTTCAACCTGCGCTCCGAAGGCGCGGAAATGGAATTCGTCGCCGAGCGCCTGCGTGGCGAAGTCGCGCGTTTCGACATCGTCAACAAGGAAGGCAAGACGCTGGTCCTGAAGGACAAGCGTATCAACGCCAAGCACGTGCGCGACATCGAATCGAACGGCATCAAGCACATCTCCGTGCCGGAAGACTACCTGCTGGGCCGCGTGCTGGCCAAGAACATCGTTGATCCGGAGACCGGCGAAGTGGTCGCGTCCGCCAACGATGAGCTGACCGAAGACGTGTTGGGCCGCCTGCGCGAAGCCAACATCTCCGAAATCCAGACGCTGTACACCAACGACCTGGACCAGGGCGCCTACATTTCGCAAACCCTGCGCATCGACGACACCGCCGACCAGATGGCCGCCCGTGTCGCGATCTACCGCATGATGCGTCCTGGCGAACCGCCAACGGAAGACTCCGTCGAAGCGCTGTTCAACGGCCTGTTCTACAGCGCCGACCGTTACGACCTGTCGGCCGTGGGCCGCATGAAGTTCAACCGCCGCATCGGCCGCGATGAACTGACCGGCGCCATGACGCTGTCGAACGAAGACGTGCTGGCCGTGATCAAGATCCTGGTGGAACTGCGCAATGGCCGCGGCGAAGTCGACGATATCGATCACCTGGGTAACCGCCGCGTACGTTGCGTCGGCGAACTGGCCGAGAACCAGTTCCGCGCCGGCCTGGTGCGCGTTGAGCGCGCCGTCAAGGAACGCCTCGGCCAGGCCGAAGCGGACAACCTGATGCCGCACGACCTGATCAACTCGAAGCCGATCTCGGCCGCAATCCGCGAGTTCTTCGGTTCGTCCCAGCTGTCGCAGTTCATGGACCAGACCAACCCGCTGTCGGAAATCACGCACAAACGCCGTGTCTCCGCCCTGGGCCCTGGCGGTCTGACCCGCGAACGCGCAGGCTTTGAAGTGCGCGACGTGCACCCGACCCACTACGGCCGCGTGTGCCCGATTGAAACGCCTGAAGGCCCGAACATCGGTCTGATCAACTCGCTGGCGCTGTACGCCCGCCTGAATGAATACGGCTTCCTGGAAACCCCGTACCGCAAGGTCGACGGTTCCAAGATCACCGACCAGATCGACTACCTGTCCGCCATCGAAGAAGGCCGCTACATCATCGCTCAGGCGAACGCGACCATCAACGACGAAGGCATGCTGAGCGACGAGCTGGTCTCGGCCCGTGAAGCCGGCGAAACCATCCTGGTATCCCCAGAGCGCATCCAGTACATGGACGTGGCGCCGGGCCAGATCGTTTCCGTCGCAGCGTCGCTGATTCCGTTCCTCGAACACGATGATGCGAACCGCGCATTGATGGGTGCCAACATGCAGCGCCAGGCCGTACCTTGCCTGCGCCCAGAGAAAGCACTGGTCGGTACCGGCATCGAACGCACCGTGGCAGTCGACTCGGGCACCACCGTGCAGGCGCTGCGCGGCGGTATCGTCGACTACATCGATGCGGGCCGTGTGGTGATCCGCGTCAACGACGACGAAGCGCAAGCTGGCGAAGTCGGCGTGGACATCTACAACCTGATCAAGTACACCCGTTCGAACCAGAACACCAACATCAACCAGCGTCCTATCGTCAAGGTGGGCGACCGTGTGGCCAAGCGCGACGTGATCGCCGACGGCGCATCGACCGACCTGGGTGAATTGGCGCTGGGCCAGAACATGACCGTGGCCTTCATGCCATGGAATGGTCTGAACTTCGAAGATTCGATCCTGATCTCGGAAAACGTCGTCAAGGACGACCGCTACACCTCGATTCACATCGAAGAGCTGTCCGTCGTGGCACGCGATACCAAGCTGGGCGCGGAAGAAATCACCCGCGACATCTCGAACCTGGCTGAGAACCAGCTGGCTCGTCTGGATGAGTCCGGTATCGTCTACATCGGCGCGGAAGTGCAAGCGGGCGACACCCTGGTCGGCAAAGTGACGCCTAAGGGCGAAACCCAGCTGACGCCGGAAGAAAAGCTGCTGCGCGCGATCTTCGGCGAAAAAGCATCGGACGTGAAAGACACCTCGCTGCGCGTGCCATCGGGCATGATCGGCACCGTGATCGACGTCCAGGTCTTCACCCGTGAAGGCATCGTTCGCGACAAGCGCGCGCAACAGATCATCGACGATGAACTGAAGCGTTTCCGCCTGGACCTGAACGACCAGATGCGCATTGTGGAAGGCGATGCCTTCCAGCGTCTGGAAAAAATGCTGATCGGCCAAGTCGTCAACGGCGGTCCGAAGAAGCTGGCCAAGGGCGCCAAGATCACCAAGGAATACCTGGCTGATCTGGACAAGTACCACTGGTTCGACATCCGCCCTGCGGAAGACGCATCGGCTACCGCGCTGGAAGCGATCAAGGAATCGATCAACGAGAAGCGCCACCAGTTCGACCTGGCCTTCGAAGAGAAGCGCAAGAAACTGACCCAGGGCGACGAACTGCAACCTGGCGTGCAGAAGATGGTCAAGGTCTACCTGGCCGTCAAGCGCCGCCTGCAGTCGGGCGACAAGATGGCGGGCCGCCACGGTAACAAGGGTGTGGTTTCCCGTATCGTGCCGGTGGAAGACATGCCATACATGGCCGACGGTACGCCGGCCGACGTGGTGCTGAACCCGCTGGGTGTTCCTTCCCGTATGAACGTGGGTCAGATTCTCGAGACCCACCTGGGTTGGGCAGCGAAGGGCCTGGGTATCCGTATCGGCGAGATGCTGCAACAGCAGATCAAGGTCGAAGAGATGCGCAAGTTCCTGACCACCGTCTACAACGAGAACGGCCGTCCGGAAGATCTGGACCAGTTCGACGACGAAGAGATCATGAAGCTGGCGAACAACCTGAAGAAAGGTGTTCCGTTCGCTACGCCGGTGTTCGACGGCGCGCACGAGTCGGAAATCCGCCGCATGCTGGACCTGGCGTATCCGGACGATATCGCGACCAAGCTGGGCATGACCCCATCGAAGAATCAGGTCACGATGTACGACGGCCGCACCGGCGAAGCGTTCGAGCGCAAGGTCACCGTCGGCGTGATGCACATGCTGAAGCTGCACCACTTGGTCGACGACAAGATGCACGCGCGTTCGACCGGTCCATACTCGCTGGTGACGCAGCAGCCACTGGGCGGTAAAGCCCAGTTCGGCGGCCAGCGCTTCGGTGAGATGGAGGTGTGGGCACTGGAAGCATACGGCGCATCGTATGTGCTGCAAGAGATGTTGACCGTTAAGTCGGATGACGTGAACGGCCGTACCAAAGTGTACGAGAACCTGGTCAAGGGCGACCACGTGATCGACGCCGGTATGCCGGAATCGTTCAACGTGCTGGTGAAAGAGATTCGTTCCCTGGGTATCGATATCGACCTGGAACGCAACTAAGACATCACGCACGGGCCCCGCCGGTCGTTGCCGGCGGGGCAGTTTAAAGAATTCATCACTACCTGGAGTGATACATGAAAGCACTGCTCGATTTATTCAAGCAAGTACAGACGAACGAGACCTTTGACGCGATCAAGATCGGTCTCGCTTCGCCTGAAAAAATCCGTTCGTGGTCCTACGGCGAAGTTAAAAAGCCGGAAACCATCAACTACCGTACCTTCAAGCCTGAGCGCGACGGTCTGTTCTGCGCCAAGATCTTTGGCCCGATCAAGGACTACGAATGCCTGTGCGGTAAGTACAAGCGCCTGAAACACCGCGGCGTGATCTGCGAAAAGTGCGGCGTCGAAGTCACGCTGGCCAAGGTGCGCCGCGAGCGCATGGGCCACATCGAGCTGGCCTCGCCAACCGCCCACATCTGGTTCCTGAAGTCGCTGCCATCCCGCCTGGGCATGGTGCTGGACATGACCCTGCGGGACATCGAACGCGTGCTGTACTTCGAGGCATACGTGGTGACCGATCCAGGCATGACCCCGCTGAAGAAGTGCCAGATCATGTCGGAAGACGACTACGCCGCCAAGTACGAAGAGTACGGCGACGACTTCACCGCCTTCATGGGCGCTGAAGGTATCCGCGAACTGCTGCGCTCGATCGACATCCACCGCGATGCCGAGACCCTGCGCGTGGAACTGAAGGAATCGAAGTCCGAAGCCAAGATCAAGAAATACGCCAAGCGCCTGAAAGTGCTGGAAGCGTTCCAGCGTTCGGGCATCAAGCCTGAGTGGATGATCATGGAAGTGCTGCCGGTGCTGCCGCCGGAACTGCGTCCGCTGGTCCCGCTGGACGGCGGCCGTTTCGCGACCTCGGATCTGAACGATCTGTATCGCCGCGTGATCAACCGTAACAACCGTCTGAAACGCCTGATGGAGCTGCGCGCTCCAGAGATCATCACGCGCAACGAAAAGCGCATGCTGCAGGAAGCGGTCGACTCGCTGCTGGACAACGGCCGTCGCGGCAAAGCGATGACCGGCGCCAACAAGCGTCCGCTGAAATCGCTGGCTGAGATGATCAAGGGTAAGGGCGGCCGCTTCCGTCAGAACTTGCTGGGTAAGCGCGTCGACTACTCGGGCCGTTCGGTCATCGTGGTGGGTCCGCAGCTGAAACTGCACCAGTGCGGTCTGCCGAAGCTGATGGCTCTCGAGCTGTTTAAACCATTTATCTTCAACAAGCTGGAACTGATGGGCCTGGCTACCACGATCAAGGCCGCCAAGAAGCTGGTCGAGATCCAGGAACCGGTCGTCTGGGACATCCTGGAAGACGTGATCCGCGAACATCCGATCATGCTGAACCGTGCGCCTACGCTGCACCGTCTGGGTATCCAGGCTTTCGAGCCGGTCCTGATCGAAGGCAAGGCGATCCAACTGCACCCACTGGTCTGCGCGGCATTCAACGCCGACTTCGACGGTGACCAGATGGCAGTTCACGTTCCACTGTCGATCGAGGCACAGATGGAAGCCCGCACGCTGATGCTGGCTTCGAACAACATCCTGTTCCCGTCGAACGGCGAACCGTCGATCGTTCCTTCGCAGGATATCGTGCTGGGTCTGTACTACGCGACCCGCGAAGCGATTAACGCCAAGAACGAAGGCATGCTGTTCCCTGACGTGTCGGAAGTCATCCGTGCCTACGACAACAAGGAAGTGGAACTGACCACCCGTATCACCGTACGTATCGTTGAGAATCCAAAAGATCCAGCGACGGGCGAATTCGTTCGCACCGTGACCCGTTACGAGACCACGGTCGGCCGCGCCATCCTGTCGGAAATCCTGCCGAAAGGCCTGCCATTCTCCGTGCTGAACCGCGCGCTGAAGAAGAAAGAGATTTCCAAGCTGATCAACACGTCCTTCCGTAAGTGCGGCCTGCGCGCGACGGTGGTGTTTGCTGACCAACTGATGCAGTCGGGCTTCCGCCTGGCGACCCGCGCCGGTATTTCGATCTGCGTGGACGACATGCTGGTACCGCCTCAAAAAGTGACGCTGATTTCGGCCGCTGAGTCCGAAGTCAAGCAGATCGAGCAGCAGTACGCTTCGGGTCTGGTCACCGCCGGCGAACGTTACAACAAGGTGGTCGACATCTGGGGCAAGACCTCGGACGAAGTCGGCAAGGCCATGATGGACCAACTGAAAGTGGAAGACGTCATCAAGCGTGACGGCACCAAGTCCACCCAGGAATCCTTCAACGCGATTTACATGATGGCCGACTCGGGCGCCCGCGGTTCCGCAGCGCAGATTCGCCAGCTGGCAGGTATGCGTGGTCTGATGGCGAAACCGGACGGTTCGATTATCGAAACGCCGATTACCGCGAACTTCCGCGAAGGCCTGAACGTGTTGCAGTACTTCATCTCGACCCACGGCGCTCGTAAAGGTCTGGCGGATACGGCACTGAAGACCGCGAACTCGGGTTACCTGACCCGCCGTCTGGTCGACGTGACCCAGGATCTGGTTGTCATCGAAGATGATTGCGGCACCTCGAACGGCACGCTGATGAAGGCGATGGTCGAGGGTGGTGAGGTGATTGAAGCGCTGCGCGACCGTATCCTCGGCCGCGTGGTGGTCAACGACGTCGTCAACCCAGAGACCCAGGCTACGCTGTACGAAGCCGGCACGCTGATGGACGAGGACATGGTCGAAGAGATCGAGCGTCTGTCGATCGACGAAGTCAAGGTTCGCACTCCGCTGACTTGCGACACGCGCTTCGGCCTGTGCGCCAAGTGCTACGGTCGCGATCTGGGCCGCGGCATGCTGGTCAACGCCGGCGAAGCCGTCGGTGTGGTCGCTGCGCAGTCGATCGGTGAACCAGGTACCCAGCTGACCATGCGTACCTTCCACATTGGTGGTGCGGCGTCGCGTGCGGCAGTGGCATCGTCGGTGGAAGCGAAGTCGAACGGTACCATCCGCTTCACCTCGACCATGCGTTACGTCACCAACGGCAAGGGCGCGCAAATCGTCATTTCCCGTTCGGGCGAAGTGCTGATCACCGACGACCACGGCCGTGAGCGTGAGCGTCACAAGGTGCCGTACGGCGCGACCCTGATCGTCAAGGACGGCATGGTCATCAAGGCCGGTACGGCTCTGGCGACCTGGGATCCGCTGACCCGTCCGATCATCACCGAGTACGCCGGTACGGTGCGTTTCGAGAACGTCGAAGAAGGCGTGACCGTTGCCCGTCAGGTGGACGAAGTGACCGGTCTGTCGACCCTGGTGGTCATCGATGCGAAACGTCGCGGCTCGCTGACCAAGACCCTGCGTCCACAGGTCAAGCTGCTGAACGAAGACGGCCACGAAGTGAAGATCGCCGGCACTGAACACGCTGTGGCGATCGGCTTCCAGGTCGGCGCGCTGATCATGGTGAAAGATGGCCAGGCAGTGTCCGTCGGTGAAGTGCTGGCGCGTATCCCGACCGAATCGCAGAAGACCCGCGATATTACCGGTGGTCTGCCGCGCGTTGCCGAGCTGTTCGAAGCACGTTCGCCAAAAGACGCGGGTATGCTGGCGGAAGTCACCGGTACTGTTGCCTTCGGTAAAGAAACCAAGGGTAAGCAGCGTCTGGAAATCACGGACATGGACGGCAACAAGCACGAGTTCCTGATCACCAAGGACAAGCAAGTGCTGGTCCACGACGGCCAGGTCGTGAACAAAGGCGAGATGATTGTCGACGGCCCGGCCGATCCACAAGACATTCTGCGTCTGCTGGGTATCGAAGCGCTGGCGCGTTATATCGTTGACGAAGTGCAGGACGTGTACCGTCTGCAGGGCGTGAAGATTAACGACAAGCACATTGAAGTGATTGTGCGCCAGATGCTGCGTCGCGTTCAGATCGTTAATGCCGGCGACACCAACTATATCGTTGGCGAGCAGGTTGAGCGTTCGGAACTGCTGGATGAAAACGATCGCGTGATTGCAGAGAATAAGATCCCTGCAACCTACGAAAACGTTCTGCTGGGTATTACCAAGGCATCGCTGTCGACCGATTCGTTTATCTCGGCCGCATCGTTCCAAGAAACCACCCGCGTTCTGACCGAAGCCGCAATCATGGGCAAACGCGATGGTCTGCGTGGCCTGAAAGAAAACGTCATCGTTGGCCGTCTGATTCCAGGCGGCACCGGTCTGGCATTCCACCGCGCTCGCAAAGAGAAAGAGCAGTGGGAAGTGGAAGAGCGTCAAGCTCTGCTGCTGGCCGAGAAAGCCTCGATGTCGAGCAGCGATGTGGAAACGACCGAATCGGTTATTCCGCACGACGGCGAAGCGTAATTCAGCTTTTAGTCCCGCAAATAAAGACGGCACCTTCGGGTGCCGTTTTTTTTATTCTAATTATTCGGTGGCTGGTGCTTTTTCCATTAACTCCGCCGTATAAGCGAGCGCGGCATATATATATCGTCCTTTTCGAGAAAAGGGTGATCAATCAATATCTGCTCGTGGCTTTCGCCAGCCGCAAGCGGATTTAAAATGTCGCTGAATCTCGGATGGCGTATGCAAGCTCGTCCGCCGCATTGAGCCGCGTCCTCGGTAATCCGCTGGTTCAGGTTTGGCTTCATCGCAACCTCCCAATCTATGCGCGTGTATTCACTATGGGCAACCCGGGCCCCGCACACCGACCGTGCCTGGCGTCAGGGAAGGCCTTGAACCTAGCCGGATGCAAGTTGACTCGGAAACCGTACGTTTAACACGCCAGACCGTGGTGTGTTCATGCTAAGATTTGGCTCATGATCGCTCAAGCACTCTTCACCCCTGCCCAGCAGAAGCTGCTGGGTTTGCTATTTGTACGTGTCAATCAAGGATTCCACTTGAACGAGATCATGCGCCTGACCGGTTTGGGCAGCGCCTCGGCCCAGCGGGAGCTGAAACGGCTGCATGAGTCGGGCGTCATCGTGTCCGAGCGCATCGGCAACGTGCGCCGCTTTAAGCCCAACAAGGAATGCATCGTGTTTGGGGAATTAAGCAACCTGGTCAAGAAAACCTTCGGCCTGGTGAGTGTGTTGAATTCGGCGCTGGCGCCGCTGCAGCACGTGCTGAATGTGGCCTTTGTTTATGGCGCCACCGCCAAGGAACATGAGGGCATGGATACGCCCGTGGAATTAATGCTGATCGGCGATAACACCAGCTATGGCGAGTTATTATCCCGCCTACCGGTCGCCGAGCGTTTGTTGCGGCGTAAAATCAATCCCAACCTGTATTCCATTCCGGACTTCAAGCGCCGCCTGCGCGAGCAGCAGCCTTTTATTCTCCAGGTGTTGCGAGAACAGAAAATATACGTGTTGGGCGATGAAACCGATCTGGAAAAGATCAGCGGCGAAGAAGTCGCCGTAAATTAATCCGGTATCTGGTCGCCAGTCCATACCTGGCGCTGCGGGAATAATACGGAGAACCGCGTATAATGCCCGGCCCGGGATTCGCACTGTATTTTACCGCCAAACGCGGTAATTACCCGCTGGCAGAATGCCAATCCCATGCCGGTGCCGCCGCCATTATGCCGCGTGCTATAAAAAGGCTCAAATACATGCGGCAATACATCGTCCGGTATTCCCGCTCCGGTATCCGTCACCAATAACTGCCTGCTATCTCCATTGGTAAAGAAGGCAATTTCAACCTCGCCCCGGCCGGCTGATTTAATGGCGTGTAAAGCGTTTTTAAACAGGTTGTACAGCACGTAGACCAGCAATACATCCGAGCCGAAAAACGTAAAATCCTCGGACGCTTTCACCACGACCTTGTCGCGCATCGAGCTTTCAAATGGATAGCAGGCCAAGGCTTCATCCACGCATTTCTTGATTGAATGATTGGCGAAGTCGTTTCTGTTCAGGCTGCCCGCGCGGGCGGATGCCAGCATCATATCGACAATGAAATTGGAGCGACTGATTTCCGCTTCGATATGCTGGGTTAGCTTGCTCAGGTAATTCAATTGCGCCGGCTGCAGCAGCGGCTGGATATGGTGATTCTCCACCGCGCTTTGATAGCCGGCCAGAAGATCCGGCAGGCATTTGGCCAGCACCCGCGACTGGTTGCGGATGGTCGCCAGCGGCGTCCGCATCTCGTGGGCGATGGTAGCGGCCACCTCCATCGGGTCGGCCAGCAGGTTGTGCCGCACCATGGCCTGGGCGATCAGGCCCAGGCTGGCCGCCACGAACAGCACCCCTGGTGGATAGAACTGCACGCCGTAGTTACACAAATAGTCGACCGAGGCGAAGAAATAGATCAGCAGGCTGACCAGGCAGTAGCGCAGCCGGCTCCTTTCGGTCGACACGGCCAGTTGCTGGCGCCGGTAGAGCAGCCACAGGCCGCGCCCAACCACCAGGCAGGTTTGCAGCAGGTGCAGCGCGTGCAGCGGCCCCGCCTTGGGGTAAAAGCCAAAGAAATACGGATACACGCCGGCGATCAGCCAGTCTGTGCTCAGCATGACGACGCCCAGCAAGCCGGCGCCGACATAGGACAGGTCCACCCAGCGCCGCTCGCTGCGTTGCGCCGTCAACTCGGCAACAAAATGGTACAGCGTGGTCGGCAGGAAGAGGATGAGCAGATAGCCAAGCTTGGCCAGCGCCAACGCCTCATCCTCGTCGTGGATCTGGAACAGCACGGCCCAGGTGAATTGCCAGCAGAACGTGGTCGCGCACAGCAGGAAGAAGGTCAGGCTGATACGGCTCACCCCGCGCGAATGCAGCACGTAGGCGCCGTAGCAAAGGAAGAGCAGGGAGACCACGGCGGGCAGTAGGGAATGCATGCGCTTTTTCCGACGAACTGTGTACGATTAGGTCGAAGTATTGCGCGTGTTGATCTAGCTCGCTTGAGTATTGAATGGGTGTTTGCGTTTTATCAAACAAGCACATGAGAAATGCCCTTTAAGTGTCCCTGCCCGCCTTGCGGGCAAACGTTCCCGGCCGCAGGCCAGGGCGATCCAACTCATCTTAAAGGGGAATTCCCATGCTGCTGCACGCCACCGAAGTAGAAATGTCCGAAATCACCGCTGCGAACGCCATCAACGCCAAGCAGACTTTCACCCACGCCCTGACGATTTTCCTCAAGGACTCCAACGCCTACGGCAATACCTATTTCGCGCGGTATTTCGAGTGGCAGGGCATCTGCCGGGAAAAGTGGTTCTTTGATTGCATTTCGCGCGACATGCTGCAAAGCGAGGGCGTGTTCATCACCAAGCGCGCCGAGCAGGACTACCTGCAGGAGACTTTCCCCTTCCAGGAAATCCATTGCGAGTTGAATGCTTTTGACGTGAGGAAGTGCTCATTTTGGCTGGAGTTCCGCTTTTATGCGAATGGCAAGCCGGTGTCGGTGGGGCGCCAGCAGATCGTCTTTGCCAACCATGCAAAGCAGATCACGGCCCTGCCCGAACTGGTGATCGCCCGCATCAAACGCTACGCCAAGTAGCAGGGAAGGGCGGGCCAGCGCGGCCCGCCCTGTTGCGATTACTTCTGTGCGGCGATCCAGCGGTCGACTTTTTCCTCCAGCAGCGCCAGCGGCAGCGTGCCGTCGCCCAGCACCACCGCGTGGAACTTCGGCAGGCTGAACTTGTCGCCCAGCGCCTTGGCCGCGCGCTGGCGCAGTTCGACGATTTTGAGCGAGCCGATCTTGTAGCCCAGCGCCTGGCCCGGCCAGGCCATGTAGCGTTCGGTTTCGGTCTTGGCCGAATTGTCATAGCCCAGCGTGTCGTGCATGTACTGGATGCTTTGCTCGCGGGTCCAGCCTTGCGCATGCATGCCGGTGTCGACCACCAGGCGGGTGGCGCGCAGCAGCTCGTCGTTCAGGTGGCCGAAGTACTGGGCCGGGTCGTCGAACAAGCCCATTTCCTTGCCCAGTGTTTCCGCATACAGCGCCCAGCCCTCGGTAAAGGCGTTATTGCCGCCATATTTGCGGAAGTTAGGCAGGTTTAGCTCCTGCATCAACGCGATGTGGAAGTGGTGGCCGGGCTTGCCCTCGTGCAGGAACAGCGTAGTCATGCCGGTGCTGCCGTACTTGGCCGGATCGTTCACCACCGACCAGAACACGCCCGGGCGCGAACCGTCGCCGGCCGGCGCCGTGTAGTGGTCCGACGCGGTGGCGCGGCTCAGTTCAGGTTCCAGGCGCAGGTCCAGCTTGGCTTTTGGCAGCAGTGTGAACATCAGTGGCAGCTTGGTGTCCAGCACATCGTTCAGCTTGCGGTAGACGGCCTGGACTTCGTCCTCGGTCTTGAACGGGTAAAACTTCGGCTGCGCCGCCACCCAGACCGGCAGGCCCGAGGCGGGGCCGGTGTAGCCCAGCTTGGGACCCAGTACTTCGAACTGGGCCTGGATGCGCGCGACTTCTTTCAGGCCGATGGCGTGGATTTCATCGGGTTTGAGCGAGGTGGTGGTGGCGCCGGCAACGCGTGCCTGATACCAGGCGGCGCCGTTCGGTAACGCGCCCAGGCCGGTGGTGGTGCGGCAGGCCGGCACGTATTCCTTTTCCAGGAAGGTCGCAAGGCGGGCCAGCGCCGGCATCAGTTGCTCGCCGACGGTCTTGCGGTAGGCGGCGGTCAGGCGCTGCTTGTCGGCGTCGGCAAAGGTGGCCGGCAGCTTGGTGACCGGCGTGTAGAAGATGTTGCTTTCCGGCGTGGCGCTGACCAGCTTCTGGAACTGCGGCAAGCCCGATTCCATGATGGCTTTCGGCTCGGTGATGCCTTGCTTCATGCCTTCGCGCATATTGGCGATGGCCTGGTCTATCCAGGCCGGCAGCTGGCTGATGCGGCTCAGGTAAGCGTCGTATTCCTTGACGGTGCCGATCGGCTGCGAGGCTTCGCCGCCCGCGTAGTTGGCCAGCGTTACCGGCACGCTGTCCATCTGGTTGATCGGCAGCAGATGTTCGGGGAACTTCTCCATCGCCAGCAACTGGTTCAGCTCGTAGCCGAGGATGTCGTAGTTGATGCGGTCGCCGTTATCCAGCTGGGCTCGCTTGATCGTCTTCAGGCGGGCGGCGAACTGGCGGTACAGCTTGAACTGCTGGGCACGTTTGGCCGGGGCGATGCCCAGGCCCAGCTGATCGTCGAAACGGTTGTCGCCGTTTTCCGTTGCGTTGATCGGCTCGAAGCGGGCGCTCGCGTCGTAGTACTGGTCAGCCAGGGCCAGCAGCGCCTTGTGGGCGGGCGCGGGGCTTGCTTGCGGCACAGCGGTGGCCGGCGCGGCGGCGCTGGACGCCCACGGCGCCAACGCCAGCAGCACGGCCGCTGCGATCGGGGCAAGAATAGCAAGGGTGTTGCGGCGATACGTCATAGTTACGTCCTCGGAATGTCACAAAATTGGCGCCTAGCATAAGCCATTGCGGGGCGGGGCTGGGACAATTTTTGTAGCGGCGATACATTGTTTTTTCGAGGAAATTTTAACTGCAAATTTGCAAGCACAATTGTTCAAAGAACATAAAAAACCGGCGTATGCTGAGAACTCGGTCGCGTAACTTGCACCGCACTATACACAGGGAGGGATGACATGAAAAAAATCATGAAAGCCGCATGGATACTGGCCTTGGCCGCGCCGTTGGCGGCATCGGCGGTAACACCGACCGTCAGCTGGACAGCCTGGGTCAACGCCGGCAGCGGCACGCTGACGCAGAACGCGCAGACGATCGCCGTCACCTACACGGGCGACACGATCGGCCTCGATTACAGTTCCAATATCTACGACGTGCCCTCGTCGTTCACCAACGCTGAAGTGACCAACACGCCCGGCAGCAACGGCACCATCCTGATGATGGGCGGGAATGCCACCGTCAATCACTTCCACTTCAGCCAGGCGGTGATCGACCCGTACATCGACGTGTTCAGCGTGGGCCAGGGCGGCGTGCCGGTCAGCTTTGTGTTCCAGAATGGCAGCCTCACCATCCTCAGCCAGGGCGCCGGGCATTGGGGCGGCGGCACGCTGTTCAGCAGCGGCCTGACCGTCACCGGCTACGAAGGGAATGGTTTGCTGAAGTTTAGCGGGAGTTATACCGATATCAGCTTCGTTACCCCCAACAGCGAGTACTACTACGGCGCCACAGTAGGGGCTGGCATCACGGTCCCCGTGCCGGAGCCGGAAACCTACGCCATGCTGGCGGCCGGACTGGGCCTGCTGGGCGCAGTGGCCCGCCGCCGCAAGGCCGCCTCCTGATTCAAGCATAACAAAGCAGCACAGCCTGGCCGCTGCCCTCGGGCGCGGCCTTTTTTATTTCAGGCCGCCGCTTCGGCGAAGCGGCTCTCGTACAGCGCCGCCACCAGGTCCGACTGGGTGATGATGCCGGCGAAGCGCTGTTCCTCGTCAACGATGGGGATGTGGTGGAAGCCGGAGTCGGCCATCAGCGGCACCAGGTCGACGATCGGCGTGTCCAGCCGCGCGGTGGTCGGATGCTGGGTCATGATCTGTCCGACCACTTCGGCTTTTTCGGTGTGCGTTACGCCGCTTTTGCGCAGGAATCGCTGCAGTTGATGGCGGATGCTGTGATAGTCGTCCAGCCCGCCGTGCTCCAGGAAATCCGTCTGCGTGACGATGCCGATCACCCGCCGCGCCCGGTTGAGCACCGGCAGCGCGGCCACGCGGTGCAGGCGCATCTGCTGCCAGGCTTCTTCCAGGCCGGTGCCGAATTCGGCGCTGATGATGTCGCGCGACATGATGTCGGCGCAGCTGATGATGCCGAAACGGCGCTGGTAGGCGCGCTGCTCGGTCTGCATGAACAGCGATTCCAGCTCGTCGCGGCTGATGTCCAGCACCTGGTTGTATTGCTTGAGCACGGCGTCCAGGTCTTCCGGCTTGAAGCCCAGCCGCACGGTCGGCACGGCATCCTTGGTCGCGTGCGGGTTCGGATGCGCGCTTTGCTGCGCATGGGGATAGCGCCTTCCGGTCAGGTTGTTGTACAGCATGGCCATGACGGCCAGCAACGTCGTGTCGACCAGCACCGTCACCAGCGGGAAGGCGAAGCCGGCCGCGTGGATGGCCGGGCCGCCGATCACCGCCGTCAGCGCCACCGCGCCGCCGGGCGGATGCAGGCAGCGCAGCGCGAACATCGCGGCGATCGCGGTGCTGGCGGCCAGCGCGCACAGCAGCGGCGTCGACAGCACGTCGCCGAAATAGCGCACGCACAGCACGCCCATCAAGCCGCTGACCACATTGCCGCCGATGGCCGACCAGGGCTGGGCCAGCGGGCTGGCCGGCAGCGCGAACAGCAGCACCGACGAGGCGCCGATCGGCGCGACCAGGAACAGCGCGCCGGGCGCCATGGATTGTCCGAGCAACGCGGTCAGCAGCAGGCCGAACAGGGCGCCGCCGGCCGCGCGCAGTTGTTCGCGGCGGCTGGCGGTGGTGGGGCTGGGCAACCAGCGGTCGAGCAGTGCGCGCATGGGCTTAATCAAGTATTTGATATGGGACAATTATTATCCCACGCTCGCGCACGTTATTGGTGCGAAACCAGTTCCAGCGGCAACGCCGTGGTGACCTTGATCTGCTCCATCGAAAACGCCGACGACACCCCGGACAGCTGCGCCACCTTGATCAACTTCTTGTAAAACCTGTCATATCCTTCGATATCGCTCGTTACCACCTTCAACAGGTAATCGATGTCGCCGCTCATGCGATGAAACTCCTGCACTTCCGGCAAGGCGACCACGGCCGCGGCGAAGCGCGCCAGCCATTTGTCGTCATGCTGGCTGGTTCGCACGCTGACGAACACCGTCACCGGCAAGCCCACCTTGCGGCGGTTGACGATGGCCACGCGGCTCTCGATATAGCCTTCCTCCTCCAGCCGCCGCACCCGCTTCCAGCACGGCGTGGTGGACAGCCCGACCCGCTCGCTGAGCTGGGCGATCGACAGCGTGCCGTCGCCTTGCAATGCAGACAAAATTGCATAATCGTAGCGATCGAGTGGATTCATTCTATTATTTCCTGAAATTAAGCATAAGAATGCTGGGTAGGGCGCGTATCCGGGGTATTTTAGTACATCTGTTTCAGCGCGGCTGAGTAAACTGTAGGCATCGATTACACAGGCATTCTCATGACGACCGAAATCTACCTCGATGGCAACGCCACCACCGCCGTGCTGCCGGCCGCCATCGCCGCCGCGGCCGACGCCATGGGCCAGCGTTACGGCAATCCCAGCAGCAGCCATGGCACCGGCCTCAAGGCCAAAGTCCTGCTGGACCAGGCGCGCGCCTGCGCGGTCCGCCTGCTGGGCGTGGGCGAAGGCCGCCTGATGTTCAACAGCGGCGCCACCGAAGGCATCCAGACCGCCGTGCTGTCGGCGCTGGTCGCGCTGCGCGAACGCCGCGAGCGGGGCGAGGCCATCGGCAGCCTGCTGGTCTACGGCGCCACCGAGCACAAGGCCGTGCCGGAAAGCCTGGCGCACTGGAACCGCCTGCTGGGCCTGAACCTGACGCTGCAAAAACTACCGGTCGACCAGGACGGCGCGCACGACCTGGCCCAGCTGCGCGCGCTGGCGCCGCAGGCCGGGCTGGTGTGCACCATGGCCGCCAACAACGAAACCGGCGTCATCACCGACCTGGCCGCCATCGAAGCCGTGCTGGCCGACACTGGCAGCCCGGCCTACTGGCTGGTCGATTGCGTGCAGGCGCTGGGCAAGCTGGACCTGAACCTGGCCGCCACCCGCATCGACTACGCGCCGTTCTCCGGCCACAAGCTGTACGCGCCCAAAGGCGTGGGCATGTTGTACGTGCGCGCCGGCGCGCCGTTCACGCCGCTGATCATGGGCGGCGGCCAGGAGAGCGGCCAGCGCTCCGGCACCGAGAACATGGCCGGCATCGCCGCGCTGGGCGTGGTGCTGGCCGCGCTGGAACGCGGCGACACCTTCCGCAGCCATCACCAGCTGGCCAGCTACCGCGCCCGCCTGGCCGAGAGCCTGCGCGCCGCCTTGCCCGGCGTGGTGTTCAACCACCCCTTCGACAAATCGCTGCCGACCACGCTGAACTTTTCCGTGCCCGGCCTGTCGAGCCGCGAACTGATGGACGTGTTCGACGCCGCCCAGGTGCGCGTCAGCTCCGGCAGCGCCTGCTCGGCGGCCAAGGCCGCGCCCAGCTACGTGCTGGACGCCATGCACGCGCCGCTGTGGCGCAGCGCCGGCGCCATCCGCATGTCCTTCGGACCTCTGGCCGACGAGGCCACCATCAACGACGCCTGCCGCCGCATCGAGCGTTGCGGCGCGGCCTTGCGCGCGAGCTGCCTGATCCCGTCCGAACGCACCGCGGTCCCGCACGACGGCTTGCTGCAACTGGGCGTCGAGGGCGCGTGCAGCTGGCTGGTGCTGGACGCCGCCAGCCGCAGCTGCATCGTCATCGATCCCTTGCCGGAAATGACCGGGCGCATCGAATCCTATGTGCGCTGCCAGAACTACCAGGTGCAGGCCATCGTCAGCACCACGACCGGCGCCGATAGAAGCGTGCTGATCGAAGCGCTCGGGCGCCACTTCGACCACCGCGCCGCGACCGATGCCTACGGCTGGCCTGCCGCGGCCGCCATCAAGCTCGGCGCGCAGACGCTGGCCCGCGTGGTGGATGGCGCCGCGCGCCACTACCTGCTGGGCGTGGCGGACGGCGACACGCTGGCGCCGCAAGCGGTGCGCTTCGCCTTCAGCGCACGCGCCGCCGTGGACGCGCTGCGTCCGCTGACCTGCGCGCAGACGCTGCTGTGCCCGACCCGCGACGAACACAACCAGTTCTGCGTCGGCATGGTAGCGCGCGCCGTTGCTGGCGCGCCTTCGGACATGCAACTCGACAGCGCCGCGCTGGACGCCTTCCTGCAAGCCCATCCCGACGCCCAACTGGTCGACGTGCGCGAGCCGTATGAGTTCGCCGCCACGGCCGCGCCCGCTCCGGGCGGACGCCAGGCCCTCAGCGTGCCGCTGGGCCGCCTGGCCGAGCACGCCAGCGAGTGGTTGCGCGGCGAGCATGCGCCACTGATATTTTTCTGTCGCAGCGGCAACCGCAGCCAGAAGGCCGCGCAGCTGCTGCGCCGGCTCGGCCATGCGCAGGCATACAGCCTCAACGGCGGATTGGCGCTGGCGCCGCTCGCAAAGGCGGCCTGATCAGCTATAGCTTTCTTCCTTTACAAGGCCGCGCAAGCGGCCTTTTTTTTCGTGGAAATTCTTTATGTACGTCAGCGCACAGTCGCGTGCCGTGCGCCCCCGTAGCATGCCTAAGGAGATAATTTCCTATTCGCAGAATTGAAGCGAGGTCCACGTTGAACAAGTCCGCCCCCCTCATGCCCGGCATCACGCTGGGCTTTCGCGAATCCCCCTCCGGCTCCTTGCTGTCCGACGAAGACGACCAGGACCTGCCGCTGCGCGCCGAGCTGTTCAGCGCGGCGCAGATGGCCGCGCACGGCAAGACGCTGGCCACGCATCACGAACTGAGCAAGCGCGGCGGCCGCGACCGCCTGCTGGCGCGGCTGGCGGAAAACGCCGCCGTCATCGACTCCACCTGCGACGAGCTGACCGCCGCCGTCAAGGCCGGCCGCCAGATCACGCCCGCCTCCGAATGGCTGCTGGATAATTTCTACCTGATCGAAGACCAGATCCGCATCGCCCGCCGCCACCTGCCCAAGAACTACAGCCAGCAGCTGCCGCGCCTGGGCAAGGGCGCGCCGGAGGGCACGCCGCGCGTGTACAAGATCGCGCTGGAGATCATCGCGCACGGCGACGGCCGCGTCGATCCCGAATCGCTGTGCCGCTTCGTCGACGCCTACCAGGAAGTGGCCACGCTGCAGCTGGGCGAGCTGTGGGCCATTCCCATCATGCTGCGCCTGGCGCTGATCGAGAACCTGCGCCGCGTGGCCGCGCGCGTGGCCGACAACCGCATCCACCGCGACCTGGCCAACACCTGGGCCGACCAGATGACCGACGTCGCGGAAAAAAATCCCAGCGGCCTGATACTGATGGTGGCCGACATGGCGCGCTCCAACCCGCCCATCACCAGCGCCTTCGTGGCCGAACTGGCGCGCCGCCTGCAGGGACAAAGCCCGGCGCTGACGCTGGCGCTGTCGTGGATCACGCACCGCCTGGCCGAATCGGACCAGACCATCGAGCAGCAGATCCAGGCCGAGATCCAGCAGCAGGCGGCCGAGCAGGTTTCGATCGCCAACAGCATCGGCAGCCTGCGCTTCCTCGGCACCATGGACTGGCAGGAGTTCGTCGAGACCATGAGCGTGGTCGAGCAGACCTTGCGCCAGGACCCGGCCGGCATCTACGGCCGCATGGAATTCGCCACCCGCGACCAGTACCGCCACGCGATCGAGAAGATCGCCAAGCGCTCGCGCTTTTCCGAAGTCGAAGTGGCGCAGCAGGCCTTGCAGCTGGCCCAGGCCCACTTCGAAGGCGGGGATGAGCGCCACGGCCACGTGGGTTTCTACCTGATCGGCGGCGGCCTGGCCGCGCTGGAAAAGCAGACCGGCATGCGCCGCCCGTGGCTGGAGGCGCTGCAGCAAACCTCGCGCGCCTCGCCGCTGACGTCCTACCTTGGCGCCATCGCCGCCATCTCGCTGGTGTCGACCGCGCTGCTGCTGGAGCGCGCCGCGCGCAACGGCGTGCACGGCCCGGTGATCGTGCTGCTTGGCGTGCTGGCGCTGGCGGGCAGCAGCCAGCTGGCACTGAGCCTGGTGAACTGGATCGCCACGCTGGTGACCCGCCCCAATCCGCTGCCGCGCATGGACTTCAAGGACGGCGTGCCGACCGACGCCCGCGCCATCGTGGTGGTGCCGACGCTGGTCTACAGCCGCGAGAATGTCGATGAGCTGTGCGAGCAGCTGGAGGTGCGCTTCCTCGCCAACCGCGATCCCAACCTGGTGTTCTGCCTGCTGACCGACTTCGCCGACGCCGCCGCAGAAACCCTGCCCACCGACGCCGCGCTGATGGAGCAGATGCGCCGCTGCGTCGAGCAGCTGAACCGTAAGTACGCCACCCATGCCAACGGCCAGGCCGCGTCGCCGTTCGTGCTGCTGCACCGCCCGCGCCGCTGGAATCCGCAGGAGGGCGTGTGGATGGGCGAGGAGCGCAAGCGCGGCAAGCTGCAGGACCTGAACCGCTTCCTGCGCGGCGGCGCGCGCGACAAATTCAGCCTGGTGGTGGGCGACGTCGGCGAACTGGAAGACATCAAGTACGTCATCACGCTCGACACCGACACCCAGCTGCCGCGCGACGCCGCGCGCCAGTTCATCGCCGCCATGCGCCACCCGCTGAACCAGCCGCGCATCGACAGCGCGCGCGGCCGCGTGGTGGAGGGCTACGGCATCCTGCAGCCGCGCGTCACCGTCAGCCTGCCGAGCGAGAACGCCTCGCTGTACGAAAAACTGTGCGGCGGCGAGCCGGGCATCGATCCCTACACCCGCACCGTCTCCGATGTGTACCAGGACGTGTTCTTCGAAGGCTCCTTCATCGGCAAGGGCATCTACGATGTCGATGTGTACGAGCAGGTGCTGGGCAACCGGCTGCCGGACAACCGCATCCTCAGCCATGACCTGCTGGAAGGCTGCTACCTGCGCGCCGGCCTGCTGAGCGACGTCCAGTTGTACGAAGCCTATCCGGCCCGCTACAGCGACGACGTCAGCCGCCGCCAGCGCTGGACCCGCGGCGACTGGCAGCTGGCCTCGTGGCTGTTCGGCCGCGTGCCGGGCCCGAACCGCAAGCGCGAACGCAATCCGCTGTCGCTGCTGTCGCGCTGGAAGCTGTTCGACAACCTGCGCCGCAGCCTGACCGCGCCGGCGCTGGTGCTGTCGCTGATCACCGCGTGGCGCTGGCTGCCCGACCCGTGGCTGTGGGCTGGCGCCGTGCTGGCCGTGATCTTCGTGCCGCCGCTGGCCAGCACCGCGCACGACCTGCTGCACCGGCCGGAGGACACCCTGTGGAGCCAGCACATACGGGCCGCGCTGCGGCGCGGCGGCATGCAGTTCGCGCACGCCATCCTGATGCTGGTGTTCCTGCCGTACGAGGCATATTTCAGCCTGGACGCCATCCTGCGCAGCGGCTGGCGCCTGCTGGTCTCGCACAAGCACCTGCTGGAGTGGCGGGCCTCGGCGCTGACGCGCGCGGCCGACGGCGCGGCCGGCGTATGGCGCACCATGTGGGTGTCGCCGGTGCTGGCGCTGTTCGTCGGCGGCGCGCTGCTGGGCTGGCGCCCAACCAGCCTGGCGCCGGCCGCGCTGTTCCTGCTGGCGTGGCTGCTGGCGCCGGCCGTGGCGGAGCGGATCAGCCGCCCGATCGTGCGCCGGCACGCCCGCCTCACGCCGGACCAGGAGCGCTTCCTGCACCAGCTGGCGCGCCGCACCTGGGCCTACTTCGAGCGCTACGTCGGCCCGGAAGACCACTGGCTGCCGCCCGATAACATGCAGGAGCATCCGGCGCACGTGGTGGCGCACCGCACCTCGCCGACCAATATCGGCATGGCGCTGCTGGCCAACCTGAGCGCCAGCGATTTCGGCTACATCACCGTCGGCCAGATGATGGAGCGCACCGCCAGCACGCTGGCCACGATGGACCAGCTGGAACGCCACCAGGGCCACTTCTACAACTGGTACGACACGCAGACCCTCAAGCCGCTGCACCCGATCTACATCTCCACCGTCGACAGCGGCAACCTGGCCGGCCACCTGCTCACCCTGCAGGCCGGCCTGACCGGCTTGTACGACCAGCCCATCCTCGGACAGCAAACGGTGGACGGCATCGCCGCCACCTGCCAGGTGCTGCAGCAATCGCAGGCCGGCGCCGAGACGTCCGCGCTGAACGCCTTGCTGGCCGCGCTGGCGCCCGCGCCGGACGCCGGCAACCTGCAGCAGCTGCATGCCTGGCTGACCCGCGTGTCCGCCGCCGCCGGCCAGCTGCCGCCGCCGGCGGAAGGCGAGACCCACGGCGAAGCGGCCATGTGGTCCGCCGCGCTGGTGCGGCAATGCCAGGCCGCGCTGGCGGACCTGACGCTGCTCACGCCCTGGGTCAACCTGCCGGCGGACGCGGTGTTCGACACCAGCCTGACGCGCGTGCCGACGCTGCGCGAACTGGCCGCCATGATCGACCAGCCGGCCGCTGTGCTGGCCAACGACCTGGCCCCGGCCGAACGCGATCGCCAGCTGGCGCTGGCCGGCCTGTGCGCGCAGGGCGCAGCCGCAGCCCACGAACGCATGCGCGAACTGGCCGCCCTGGCGCAGCGCTGCGGCGCATACGCCCAGATGGAATATGGCTTCCTGTTCAATCCGACCACCAATTTGCTGGCCATCGGCTACAACGTCTCCGAGCGCCGGCTGGACGCCAGCTACTACGATCTGCTGGCGTCGGAGGTGCGGCTGGCCAGCTTCGTCGCCATCGCCCAGGGCCAGCTGCCGCAGGAGCACTGGTTCGCGCTGGGCCGCCAGTTGTGCATCGTCGCCGGCAAGCCGGTGCTGCTGTCCTGGAGCGGCTCGATGTTCGAGTACCTGATGCCGCTGCTGGTGATGCCCAACTATCCGAGCACGCTGCTCGACCAGACCTACAGCGCGGTGATCGACGCCCAGATCGACTACGGCAAGCGCCGCAACGTCCCGTGGGGGATCTCCGAATCCGGCTACAACACGGTCGACGCCAGCCTCAATTACCAGTACCGCGCCTTCGGCGTGCCGGGCCTGGGCCTGAAGCGCGGCCTGGCCGACGACCTGGTGATCGCGCCCTACGCCACCATGCTGGGATTGATGGTGCGGCCGGAAGCGGCCTGCCTCAACCTGCAGAAGATGGCGGGCCTGGGCTACATGGGCCGCTACGGTTTCTTCGAGGCGGTCGACTACACGGCCTCGCGCCTGCCGCGCGGCCAGGCCTCCGCCGTGATCCGCTCATTCATGGTGCACCACCAGGGCATGGGACTGCTGGCGTTGAGCTACCTGCTGCACGACCGCCCGATGCAGCGCCGCTTCGAATCCGATCCGCTGCTGCAATCGACGCTGCTGGTGCTGCAGGAACGCAGTCCGGAGGCGGGCGCCTTCTACTCCAACACCACCGAGATGGCGGCGATCCGTTCCACCGCGCCGGAGCAGGCCATGCCGATGCGCATCCTGAGCCAGCACACCACGCCGATGCCGGAAACCCAGCTGCTGTCCAACGGCCGCTATCACGTCATGGTCACCAACGCCGGCGGCAGCTACAGCCGCTGGAAGGACCTGGCCGTGACCCGCTGGCGCGAGGACAGCACGCGCGACAACTGGGGCAACTTCTGCTACGTGCGCGACATGGAGGACGGCCGCTTCTGGTCCACCACCTATCAACCGACGCTGGTCGACCCGCGCAAGCATGAGGTGATCTTCTCCGAGGGCCGCGCCGAATTCCGCCGCTCCGACCGCAACATCGACCTGTACACCGAAATCGTGGTCTCGCCGGAAGACGACATCGAACTGCGCCGCACCCGCATCACCAACAAGTCCGACCGCGTGCGCACCATCGAGGTCACCAGCTTTGCCGAAGTGGTGATGGCGCCGGCCGCCGCCGACGCCGCCCACCCGGCCTTCAGCAAACTGTTCGTGCAGACCGAAATCCTGCGCGATGAAAAAGCCATCCTGTGCACGCGCCGTCCGCGCGGGCAGGCCGACGTGATGCCGTGGCTGATGCACTCGATGATGGTGCACGACGCCGCCGTCACCGAAGTCTCGTTCGAGACCGACCGCTCGCGCTTCATCGGCCGTGGCAACACCGCCGCCGCGCCGAACGCCATGCTGGAGCAGGCGCCGTTGAGCGGCGCCGAAGGATCGGTGCTCGATCCGGTGGTGGCGATCCGCCACACCATCACGCTGCAGCCCGACCAGACGGCCATCGTCGACATCGTCACCGGCATGACCGAGCAGCGCGACGCCGCGCTGCACCTGATCGACAAATACCAGGACCGCCACCTGGCCGACCGCGTGTTCGAACTGGCGTGGACCCACAGCCAGGTGGTGCTGCGCCAGCTCAACGCCAGCGAGGCCGACGCCCAGTTGTACGGCCGCCTCGCCAACTCGGTCATCTACCCGAACGCCGCGCTGCGGGCCGACGCCGGCACGCTGGTCAAGAACCAGCGCGGCCAGTCCGGCCTGTGGGCGTACGCGATTTCCGGCGACCTGCCGATCGTGCTGCTGCAGATCAAGGACCCGGCCAACATCGAGCTGGCGCGCCAGATGGTGCAGGCGCACGCCTACTGGCGCCTGAAAGGGCTGGTGGTGGACCTGGTGATCTGGTACGAGGACCAGTCGGGCTACCGCCAGCTGCTGCACGAGCAGATCATGGGCCTGATCGCCTCCGGCATCGACGCCCAGGCCATCGACCGGCCGGGCGGCATCTTCGTGCGCCTGGCCGACCAGATCGCGAACGAGGACCGCGTGCTGCTGCAATCGGTGGCGCGCGCCATCCTCAGCGACAGCCGCGGCACGCTGGCCGAGCAGATCAAGCGTCCCGGCGCGCCGGCCATGCGCATGCCGCCGCTGATGACGGACAACCGCGGCGACTACGCGGACGCCGGCCCCGCCACGCCGGCGGTGCGCGCGCTGATGCTGGAAAACGGCATCGGCGGCTTCACGCCGGACGGCCGCGAATACGTCATCACCACCAGCGATGCGAAGCGCACGCCGGCGCCGTGGTCCAACGTGCTGGCCAACCCGCAGTTCGGCTGCGTGGTCTCGGAAAGCGGCCAGGCCTACACCTGGCACGAGAACGCGCACGAGTTCCGCCTCACGCCGTGGCACAACGATCCGGTCAGCGACGCCAGCGGCGAGGCCTTCTACCTGCGCGATGAACAGAGCGGCCGTTTCTGGTCGCCCACCGCCTTGCCGGCGCGCGGCAACGGCGTCTACGTCACGCGCCACGGCTTCGGCTACAGCGTGTTCGAACATACCGAAACCGGCATCGCCACCGAGATGACCACCTTTGTCGCCACCGACGGGCCGATCAAGTACACGGTGCTCAAGGTGCGCAACGATTCGCTGGTGACGCGGCGCCTGTCGGCCACCGGCTACGTCGAGTGGGTGCTGGGCGACATGCGTTCCAAGTCCGGCATGCACATCGTCACCGAGGCCGATCCGGTCAGTGGCGCGCTGTTCGCCAGGAACCCGTACAACACCGAGTTCACCGGCCGCGTGGCCTTCTTCAATTGCGACGCCACGCTGCGCACCCACACCGCCGACCGCAGCGAATTCCTGGGCCGTAACGGCACGCTGGCGGCGCCGGCGGCGCTGCGCCGCTCTCGCCTGTCCGGCAAGATCGGCGCGGGGCTGGACGCCTGCGCCGCCATCCAGGTGCCGTTCGACCTGCTGCCCGGCCAGGAGCGCGAGATCGTCTTCGTGCTGGGCGTGGCCGGCCGCCGCAACGCCGACGCCAGCAGCCTGGCGCAGAAGCACCGCAGCGCAGGCGCCGCGCACGAGGCGCTGGCCGCCGTGCACGCGCACTGGGAGAAAACCCTGGGCGCGGTGCGCATCGACACGCCGGAACCGGAGCTGGACCTGCTGGCCAACGGCTGGCTGATGTACCAGACCATCGCCTGCCGCATGTGGGCGCGCAGCGGCTACTACCAGTCCGGCGGCGCCTTCGGCTTCCGCGACCAGCTGCAGGACGCGATGGCGACCATCCACACGCAACCACAGCTGCTGCGCGACCAGCTGCTGCTGTGCGCCGCCCACCAGTTCCTGGAGGGCGACGTGCAGCACTGGTGGCATCCGCCGTCGGACCGCGGCGTGCGCACCCACTGCTCGGACGATTACCTGTGGCTGCCGCTGGGCGCCTGGCGCTACGTCATCGCCACCGGCGACACCGGCGTGCTGGCCGAAAGCATGCCTTACCTGGAGGGCCGCGCCGTCAAGCCGGAGGAGGACTCCTACTACGACATGCCGGGCCGCTCCAGCGAAAGCGGCACGCTGTACGAACACTGCGTGCGGGCCATCCGCAACGGCCTGCGCTTCGGCGAGCATGGCCTGCCGCTGATCGGCTCCTGCGACTGGAACGACGGCATGGACAAGGTGGGCGAGCATGGCAAGGGGGAGAGCGTGTGGCTGGCCTTCTTCCTGTGCGAGGTGCTGCAGCGCTTCGCCGAAGTGGCGGAGCTGATGCAGGACGTGGACTTCGCCACCGAATGCCGCGGCGAGGCCAAGAAGCTGGCGCACAACGTCGAGCAGAACGCGTGGGACGGCCAGTGGTACCGCCGCGCCTATTTCGACGACGGCACGCCGCTCGGATCGCACACCAACGAGGAATGCCAGATCGACTCGATCTCGCAAAGCTGGGGCGTGCTGTCCGGCGCCGCCGATCCGGTGCGGGTGCGCGGCGCGATGGAGCAGGTCAACCAGCGCCTGGTGCGGCGCGACTCCGGCATCATCCAGCTGCTCGATCCGCCGTTCGACAAGGCCGGGCCGAACCCGGGCTACATCCGTGGCTACGTGCCAGGCGTGCGCGAGAACGGCGGCCAGTACACGCACGCCGCCATCTGGACCGCGATGGCCTTCGCCCGCCTGGGCGAGACCGACCGCGCGTGGGAGCTGGCGCGCATGATCAACCCGGTGCAGCACGGCGGCACGCCGGAAGGCATGGCGCGCTACAAGGTCGAGCCCTATGTGGTCACGGCCGATGTCTACGCCGTGGCGCCGCACGTGGGGCGCGGAGGCTGGAGCTGGTACACCGGCTCGTCCGGCTGGATGTACCGGCTGATCCTGGAGTCGCTGCTCGGCCTGACCCGCACCGCCACCCAGATCACGCTGGCGCCGCGCATGCCGGCCGAGTGGGATCACTTCACGCTGACGTACCGCCATGGCGAAGGTTCGTATGTGATCCGCGTGGTGAAGTCGGCGGAAACCGCCGCGCCGGTGCTGACGGTGAACGGCGTGCGCCAGCTGGCGCTGGCGATCGACCTGCACGATACCGCCAGCATCCATAAGGTCGAACTGCTCATGCCGGCCAAGTTAAATTCTTAACAGAGTGTCCCATTCTGGACATTTTCATCATCGCTACAACGGCGCGAAAATTTAGTTTCGCGCCGTTGTCGCATGCGCGCCCAGTGGCCACCGCATTTATTCCAAAGACCTCTGAATAGCCAAGCAAATTCGAATTGGTTCGTCATCTTCCTGTCATGCATAGTTGCCAATATTTTGGATCCCCAACCGCAGAGAGAAAGAACCCGATGAACAAATCTAAGATGCTGTCCCGGCTTGCGATGATGTTGATGCTGTCCTCCGGCGCGATTGGCGCGGTCCACGCGTCCAAGGCCGATCACCACGAGTTCGAGGCCACGCTGCACGCGCCCTTCGCCGCCGATGGCGCCGACCAGGACCGGCCGGAAGCCCGTACCTTCAAGCTCGCCTTCGATTTCCCGCTGCTGGAGCGCGAGCAGGACGTGCGCTGGCGCCTGGAGCTGGTCAGCCCGGACGGCGTGGTGGTCCAGCAGTGGCAGGGCGTGCAGCGCATCGCCGGCAAGCCGGTCGACGTCAGCATCGCGTGGGACGGCCGCGCCGACGGCTTGATCCTGACCGACGGCGTCTACCTGGCGCGCATGCAGGCCGCCACCGGTGACGAGACGGTCGAACAAAGCTGGGACATCTCGGTGGGCCGCAATCCGGCGCAGGCCATGCCGGCCTTCAAGGCGCTGCCGACCAACACCGCGCGGGCGCGGCCGATGCGCCAGGCCGGCCCGGTGGCGCAAAGCGTGGCCGCGACATCGTCGCTGCCGTACACCATCTACCTCGGCAACCTGCACAGCCAGACCAACCACAGCGACGGCGGCGGCCCGCTGGGCAGCTGCACCGGCGCGCAGGCGCCGCAAAGCGCGGCCCTTGGACCGGCCGACGCCTACCAGTACGCGATGAACAAGGGCCTCGATTTCCTGATGGCCTCCGAGCACAATCACATGTACGACGGCTCCGACGGCACCAACGCCTCGGCCGATCCGGCCACCGCCAAGGCGCTGTTCCAGTCCGGCCTCACCGCCGCCGCCAACTTCAACAGCGCGCACGCCAACTTCCTCGGCATGTATGGGCTGGAGTGGGGCGTGATCAACAACGGCGGCCATATGAACATCTTCAACACCACCGAGCTGCTGGGATGGGAGAGCAACAGCAGCGGCCAGCTGATCGCCGACACGCTGACGCCGAAGAACGACTACGCCGCGCTGTACACGCTGATGCGCCAGCGCGGCTACATCGGCCAGTTCAATCATCCGGAATCGTCCGGCCAGTTCCTGGTCAACGGCACGGCGCTGGGCTACACCGCCGATGGCGACCAGGCGATGGCCTTGTGCGAAGTGCTCAACACCTCGGCCTTCTCCACCAACACCAGCGAGACCGAGACCGGCCGCAGCACCTACGAAGGCGCCTGCAACAAGGCGCTGGAGGCGGGCTACCACGTCGCCTTCTCCAGCGACCAGGATAACCACTGCGCCAACTGGGGCGCGTCCTACACCAACCGCACCGGCGTGCTGCTGCCGACCGGCACCCCGCTGACCACCGCCAGCATGATCGCCGCCATCAAGGCGCGCCGCGTGTTCGCCACCATGGACAAGACCTCGCAGCTGATCCTGACCGCCAACGGCCACGTGATGGGCGAGCGCTTCACCAACAGCGGCACCCTGAACCTGGTGGCCAACTTCGCCAGCAGCAGCGGCAAGACGGTATCGTCGGTGAAGATGTACGAGGGTGTCCCCGGCCGCAACGGTACGGTGACGCAGTTGTCGGCCACCGCCAGCACCACCATCACGCCGGCCGTGGGCGAACACTTCTACTACGCCAAGGTCACCCAGAACGACGGCAACATCCTGTGGTCGGCGCCGGTGTGGGTCACGCAGAACAGCGGCGGCGGCACCACCACGCCGCCAACCGCCACGCAGCTGATCGTCAACGGCGGCTTCGAGTCGGGCGCCGCGTCATGGACCGCGACGTCGGGCGTGATCAGCGACGACTCGAGCCAGGCCGCGCATGCGGGCAGCTACAAGGCCTGGCTGGACGGCTACGGCAGCGCCCACACCGACACGCTGTACCAGACCGTGACGATACCGGCCGACGCCACCAGCGCCACGCTGGCGTTCTGGCTCAAGGTGGCCTCCGACGAGACCACCACCACTAACGCCTACGACACGCTCAAGGTGCAGGTGCGCAGCGGCGCCAACGCGGTGCTGGCGACGCTGGCGACGTATTCGAATCTGAACAAGGGCAGCACGTATGTGCAGAAGAGTTTCGACCTGTCGGCCTACAAAGGCCAGACGGTGAGGATTTACTTCGAGGGTGTGGAAGGTTCGACGGTGTCGACCGCGTTCCTGATCGACGACGTCACGCTGAACGTGCAGTAAGCGCGCTTACTTGGTCCAGGGCTGTTCGCGCCTCTTGCCGCTGCGCGCGAACAGCAGCAGCACCGCGACGCCCAGCAAGATCAGCTTGTAGCTCACCGGCTCCGGCACCGACACCATGTCGGCCTTCTTGGCCGCCGGCTTGGCCGGTTTGGCGATACCGGAAGCGCTGGTGGCGCCGCTGGTGGCGTGTGCGGCCACCGGCGCCGGCTCCGCCGCATAAGCCTGAACGTTCAACGCGGAGGCGCACAACACCAGCGCCGCAATTTTGCACATCAATCGCATTCCTTGTCCCTGCCAATAATGAAGTGGCAAGTATAGTAGATTGTTAATTTCCCCGCATCCGTGCGGTAACACACGGAGCGGGACATAAAGAACTTGACCTTACGCGCCCAGGCTCGACCCCGCGCCCAGCAGCGTCGCCACGCCCAGCACGGCGAACACCAGCGCCGCGATGCCGTGCACCAGCTTGAGCGAGACGCGGTGGGCGATGCGGTCGCCCAGGTAGACCGCCGGCACATTGGCCAGCATCATGCCGAACGTGGTGCCGCACACCACCGCCACCAGGCTGTGATAGCGCGCCGCCAGCGCCACCGTGGCCACTTGCGTCTTGTCGCCCATCTCGGCGACGAAGAAGGCGATCAGCGTGGTCAGGAACACGCCGTATTTCGCCAGCGGCATGTCGTCGTCGTCGATCTTGTCCGGCACCAGCGTCCATGCGGCCATCGCCAGGAACGAAGCGCCCAGCACCCAGCGCAGGATGTCGGGGCCCAGCAGGCTGGTGATCCAGGCGCCGACCGCCGCGGCGAAGGCGTGGTTGGCGATGGTGGCGACGAAGATCGCGGCGACAATCGGCAGCGGGCGGCGGAACTTGGCGGCCAGGCAGAAGGCGAGCAACTGGGTTTTATCACCGATTTCCGCGAGGGCGACGATACCGGTAGAGACGAGGAAGGCTTCCATGGGATTTTTAGTAGTACGCGGGCCGGAAACGATTAACCAATGATCCAGGCGCGACTCCGGCCCATCATGGCCGCACCTCGATCATGGTCTCGTCAAGTTTTTCAACCACCTGCACCACGGTCTGCGGACCGATTATGTTGACACAGGTTCTTGCGCCGCGACGGCGCAAGCCGACTACTCCCCACTTACGGAGCGAATGATAGCATAGGTGTGCGGATGTACACATCTCCGATACATGGCTATGCTATTCTGCTTCGCGCTTCAGTCAACATTGAAAAGACCGCCATGCCTATCAAGAAAAAACTGTCCGCGTTCGTCCTGGCCGCCCTCGCGGCGCTGGGCGTCGCCCATGCCGACCCGCTGAGCTACGCGCGCTACGACCAGGTGCGCACCAGCGACCTGTATCTGGACCTGAAGGCCGACTTCGGCCACAAGACGCTGGCCGGCTACGCCGAGCTGACGCTGAACTGGATCGATCCCTCCGCCCGCACGCTGGTGCTGGACACGAACGAACTCAATATCGCCAAGGTGCAGGTGCTCAACCCGAACGGCCGCTGGAGCGCCGCCTCCTTCATGCTCGACAAGCCGGACGCCGAGAAGGGCCGGGCGCTGCGCATCGCGCTGGCGTTCCAGCCGCAGAAGGTGCGCGTGTATTACCGCACCGCGCCGTCGGCCGCCGCGCTGCAGTGGATGTCGCCGCAGCAGACCATGTCCGGCAAGCGTCCGTTCATGTTCAGCCAGTCCGAGGAGATCAACGCCCGCTCGTGGGCGCCGGTGCAGGACACGCCTGCGGTGCGCTTCACCTACAGCGCCCGCATCGAGGCGCCGGCCGGCATGCGCGTGGTGATGAGCGCCGAGAACGACCAGAACGCGACCGGCGCCGGCGGCTGGAAGTTCAAGATGGCGCAGCCGATTCCTTCGTACCTGCTGGCCATCGCCATCGGCGAGATCGAGGTGCGCAATCTCGGCCCGCGTTCCGCCGTCTACGCCGAGCCGGCGCGCATCGACGCCGCCGCCTACGAGCTGGCCGACACCGAGAAAATGATCAGCGCCGCAGAGGGCCTGTACGGCCCGTACCGGTGGGAGCGCTACGACATGATCGTGCTGCCGCCGTCGTTCCCGATCGGCGGCATGGAGAACCCGCGCCTGACCTTCCTCACGCCGACCATGATCGCGGGCGACCGCAGCCTGGTCGACCTGATCGCGCACGAACTGGCGCACTCCTGGTCCGGCAACCTGGTGACCAACGCCTCGTGGAAGCACTTCTGGCTCAACGAAGGCTTCACCACCTACGTCACCACCCGCATCGTCGAGAAGCTGTACGGCGAGGAAGTGGCGGAGATGAACCTGCAGGTGGAGCAGGAGGAGGCATTGGCCTCGCTGCCTTCCATCCCGGCGGCCAAGCAGGCCCTGGTCACGCGCGACCCCGACACCAGCGCCGCCAGCTACACCGACAGCGGCCTGGTTTATCCGAAGGGCGCGTGGCTGCTGCGCACCCTGGAGCAGCGCGCCGGCCGCGAGGTGTTCGATCCCTTCCTGCGCGGCTGGTTCGACCAGCACGCGTTCAAGTCCGCCACCACCGACGAATTCGTGGCCTACCTGAAGAAGAATC
Source organism: Duganella vulcania (assembly GCF_009857655.1). Lineage (NCBI taxonomy): Bacteria > Pseudomonadati > Pseudomonadota > Betaproteobacteria > Burkholderiales > Oxalobacteraceae > Duganella > Duganella vulcania. Next base: position 4,955 of record NZ_WWCX01000047.1, on the reverse strand, counting down.
TGCTGGACGCGCATCCGGACGTGATGACGCAGGCGGAGCTTGACGAGTGGCTGTACGGCACCGGCATTCCGGCCAGCGCCAAGCACGCGGCCTCGCCGCGCCTGGCCGCGCTGGACGCGCAGCGCACCGCGTGGCTCAAGGGCGAGCTGCCGACCAAGGACTTGAACGGCAAGGCCTGGATCGCGCTGGAGTGGATGCACTTCCTGAACGATATCGACGGCAAGGCCAACGCCACGCAGCTGCAGGAGCTGGACCAGGCTTTCGCGCTGGGCAAGAGCGGCAACAATGAAATCGCCTACCGCTTCTACCTGGCCTCGATCAAGGCCGGCTACAACGTGCGCGAGCCGCTCAACACCTTCCTGATGAGCGTGGGCCGCCAGAAGTTCGTGGTGCCGCTGTACACCGCGCTGCTGAAGAATCCGGGCGACCGCGAATGGGCCAATGCGGTCTACGCCAAGGCGCGCGAGCACTATCACCCGGTCACCCAGGGATCGGTCGACAAACAATTTAAAAAATGACGATGCTGAAAATCTCCCGTACTCTGACGACCGCACTGCTGGTGCTGGCGGTGTCCGTCCCGGCGCTGGCCGCCGCGCCGGACTTCAACCTCGACGCCGACGTCAAGCTCGCGCTGAAAACCTTCGACGTGCCCGGCATGGCGATCGCCATCGTCAAGGACGGCAAGGTGATCTCCGCCCAGGGTTACGGCGTGCGCAAGCTGGGCGACCCGACGCCGGTGGACGGCAAGACCCTGTTCGAAGTGGCTTCCAACTCCAAGGCCTTCACCGCCGCCGCGCTGGCGATGCTGGTCGACGAGGGCAAGATCGCCTGGGACGATCCGGTCACCAAGCACCTGCCGGACTTCCAGATGTACGACTCCTACGTCACCGGCGCGATGACGGTGCGCGACCTGCTCACGCACCGCAGCGGCCTGGGTCTGGGCGCGGGCGATCTGCTGTGGTGGCCGACCACCAATTTCAGCACCGACGAGATCATCGAGCGGCTGCGCTACGTGAAGCCGGCCACCAGCTTCCGCAACAGCTACGCCTACGACAACCTGCTCTACATCGTGGCCGGCAAGATCGTCGCCGCCAAGGCCGGCAAGCCGTGGGGCGCGGCCATCCACGACCGCATCCTGGCGCCGCTGGGCATGAACGGCACCACCACCAACGTCGCCGAGATGCTGGCCAGCGGCGACTACTCCGCGCCGCACAGCAAGATCGACGACAAGGCTGCGGTGGTCAAGCCGATGCCGGTGGAGAACGCGGTGGGCGCGGTCGGCATCAACACCAACGCCGAGGACATCGCGCGCTGGATGACGATGCTGCTCGGTGGCGGCAAGCTGGAAAACGGCACGCAGCTGATCAGCGCCAAGCAGTTGAACGAGATGTGGTCGGAGCAGACGCCGATACGCATCCGCGAACCGAAACCTGCGCTGGCCGCGACCAAGCCTAACTTCTCGGCGTATGGCCTGGGCTTCAGCCTGCGCGACTACAAGGGCCGCAAGATCGCCATGCATGGCGGCGCGCTGCAGGGCTTTTATTCGACGGTGCTGATGGTGCCGGAAGAGAAGCTGGGCATCGCCATCCTGACCAACGCCGAAAACAGCCCGGCGATGGCGTCGCTGTACTGGCGCATCCTGGACCAGTACCTGGACGTGCCGGCCAGCGACTGGATCAAGTTGTACGCGGACCAGGAAGCGGCGGCGCACAAGGAGGAGCTGGAACGGCAGGGCAAGGAGGCCGGCGCGCGCGCCGCGAAGTCGACGCCGTCGCTGCCGCTGGCGTCCTACGACGGCGAGTACGAGGACCCGTGGTACGGCAAGGTGACGATACGCGCCGAGGGCAGGAAGCGCATCATGAGTTTCACCCGCACGCCGGACCTGACGGGGGAGCTGGAGCACTTCCAGCACGACACCTTCATCGTGCGCTGGCAGCAGCGCAACCTCAACGCCGACGCCTACGTGACGTTCGCGCTGAATCCCGACGCCAGCATCGAGCGCATGAAGATGGCGCCCATCTCGACGGAGACGGATTTCAGCTACGACTTCCGCGATTTGAATTTCACGCCGGTCAAGCCGCCCAAAACCGACCCGGCCGCGAAGTAGGCACCGCGTAGGACCGGTTGATATTTAACGAAATCCTGAGCGCTGGCGCGGTTAAGCTAGTCCAAGTTATCCGCGCCAGGAGGCCACATGCCTAAACCAGACTCTCCACCGTTGTTGACCGCCGGCATACATCGAATGACGCTTCCGGAACTGGAGCAACTGGCTGTTTCCCCGTTCCCCGATGACGACCAGCGACAGCGTCTTTTCCTGCTATTTCAACAGTGGGTCTCAAATCTCCAGACAAAATATGTAAGCGCTATACTGTGGATAGACGGCTCATACCTGACTTCCAAGTTTGCGCCAGATGACATCGACTGCATCATGTGGAATCCCTCGTTCACAGTGCCGCTAAGCGATATGGAAAAGCAGCAAGTCCTGCCGCTGATTGACCGGGTGGGAGTTGGTGCCCGTTTCGGAATCGATTTTTATATGGAAAGCCCGGAACCGAGCCAAAAATTAGGGCGTGAGGCCTATTGGCGCGGACTATTTGGCTTTCAGCACGATGGTAAGAGTGCCAAGGGTTTTGTGGAGCTAAGCATATGAGCATTGAATTCCTGAAGAAGCACGCTCAGACGCTCGCCGGATTCGCGCGTGAATCATCGGCGCAGGCGGCTCAGAACCCCGCTGATTTCTGGTTGCAAGCCACAGCCAGAAATCAGAAGCAGGCCGCCACGGACGCTGCGCAGGATTTGCAATTAGCGTGTGCCGCGCAAGCCGGTGAGCTGCTTGACTTGAGATTTATCGGCCCCCAGGCCGACGGGGCGATCTCGCTGGAAGCCTTTATTCGTATTGCCGAGCCGTTGTTGAAGGCCTGGAAAGCTGCGGCCTACCGTATCCGTCACGGCGCTGTAGACGGGCGCATAGGCGGCGAGATAGCGGACACTTTGAATTTGAAATTGGCCGGATTGTCGCGGGGATCCGCCCGAATATCATTAACCGGAAACGCAGCCGCTGATTTGTCGGGTGAGAGTCTGCTGCATGCGACCTTGACGCAAACGTTCAATCTGCTTGCTGCAGATAATGATACTTTTTATGATGCGGTCGATGCGATGGGCGGTCGTGCCGCCGCTCATTTTGGCGATGCGATGAAGGCGATTAAAGCGGCCGGGCTATCTGCGGAGTTCTCCTGGCAATCGCCAACGCGGTGCTTTACCTGGCAGGGAAGCACGGATGAAATTGTTCGCTTGAAAGTACTTTTGGATGCCGTCGCGGAGCCGGAAATTTACGACGAAAAAATTTCTGGTTTTGTATCCGGCATCACCGATACCGGACGCCTGGAAATCCGTACCCAGCAGGGCAAGGTGCAGGTCAGGTTCCCGTTGGATCAAACCGAAGCGGTACAGCGCTTGGCGATCAGGAAATCGGCGACGCTGTTGGTTCGCACCACCAAATACTGGAACGCCGTCACGAAGAAGGATGTGCTCAAGAGGCTGATGATCGGCTTGGCCGATTCGTAGTTCAGACCTGGCTCTCGACGCGGTTGCGGCCATTGTGCTTGGCGCGGTACAGCGCCAGGTCGGCCGCGTGGAACAGGTCGTCGAGCGCGGCGTGCGGGCCGTGCGCCACGGCCACGCCGAAGCTGGCCGTCACGCGCAGGATATGGCCGTCGCTCAGCGTCAGCGGCTCGCGCGCGATCGCCTCGCGCAGCCGCTCGGCCAGCGTGCGCGCCGCCTCCATGCCGCAGGACGCCGGCATCACCACGAATTCCTCGCCGCCGTAGCGCGCCACGATCTCGCCGTCGCGCAGGCTGTCGCGCACCACTTCGGCGATGCGGATCAGCACCTGGTCGCCGGCGTCGTGGCCGTAGGAGTCGTTGACCGACTTGAAGTGGTCGACATCGAACAGGATCACCGCCAGCGATTCATTGTGCTCGCGCGCGCCGCGCAGGCGCAGGTTGCCGGCCGCGGTGAAGGCGCGCCGGTTCAGGATGCCGGTCAGGTAGTCGGTGTCGGCGCGCAGCCTGAGCTCCTCGATCAGGCGCACGCGCTCCTGCTCCAGCCGCTGGCGGTCCATGCTGTTGGCGCGCAGCGTGGCCAGCGCGCGCAGCATGTCGCCGATCTCGTCGTCGCGGCGGGCGCCGGTGGGCGGCGGTGAGAAGTCGCCGTTGCCCAGCCGGACCACGGCGCGCGTGGCGCGCAGCAGCGGGATCACCACGCGCCGCCGCACGATCAGCAGCAGCAGCGTGAGCGCCAGCAGGATGGCCGCGCCCACCATCACGGCCAGCATCAGTTCGCGCCGCGCGGTCTCGAAGTCGCGCAGGGCCTGGGCCCGCGCCTCGTCCAGCAGCACGTCGCGCAGTGCCAGGATGGGCGCCATGTTCGGCACATAGCGCTGCGCGAACTGGCCGGTGTCCATGCCGTAGGGCCGGCCGGCGCGGCTGGCCTGCTCGATCTCGGCCACCAGCCGCTGGCCGGCGCCGAAGTAGACCTGGTCCATGCGCGCCACCGCCGCCAGCACGCGCGGCTCGCTGTCGATGTCGCTGCCGGGAAGCTTGATCAGCTGGCGCAGCTGCTCGATGCGGCCGCGCAGGAACTGCAGGCGCTCATGGTCGTCCTCGGCCAGCGGACGGGCGGCCGCCAGCGGCACCGTCAGCGCCGAGCCGAGGCGGCCCGCGTACTCGCGCAGCTCGACCGTCAGGCGCGCCTTCATCAGGATGCGGGCGATGCTGGGGTAGATCTGCTCCGAGGCCCGCGTGTAGCCGGTCACCGCGTCGAGCGCCAGCGGCACCAGCGCGAACATGCGCTCGACCGCCGCGTCCAGGCGTTCCGGGGTGCGCTCGGGCGGTGGCAGGGCGGCCAGCTGGTCGACCGTCTGACGCGCCGCCGCCAGCGCAGCGTGCAGCGGCGCC
>NZ_WWCX01000046.1:0-54203 GCF_009857655.1 Duganella vulcania | reverse complement strand
TGCGCGCGGCCGGCCACGCCTACCTGGCCAGCCTGGCGCTGCCGGGCGTCGCCACACTGCCGGCCGGGATCGGGCTGGGACTGGAGCCGCTGCTGCGCGCCTTTTGCGCGGTCGACGTGCTGGCCGAGCGCAGCAAGCGCTACTGGAGTTATCGCTGGCGCCTGCTGGCGTCGGCGGCCGTGCTGGCGGCGGCCTCGTCGTCGCTGCGGCTGCTCAGTCCCGCGCACGGCGACCTGATCGAATCGCTGGCGTTCGCGGCCGGCGCCTGCGGGGCCGTGGCCATCTACCTGTGGGTGGCGCTGTCGCGCCAGCGCAATGCCTACCTGGACTACCGTGCGCTGGCCGAGGGCCTGCGCTTCCAGATGTACTGGCTGTGCGCCGGCGAACCGGCGCTGGTGACCGACCACTACGTGCACAAGTACAGCGGCGAGATCGGCTGGGTGCGCCACGCGCTGGACGCCTGCCTGGTGGCGCATCCGGTGTCGGGCCTGCCGGCGCTGCGCGTGGTGCGGGGCTGGATCGCCGATCAGCTGGCCTACCTGAACGGCAACGGCAACCGCCGCCGGCGCCGCCACCACACCCGCGCGGTGGCGATCGGCAACGATCTGCTGTTGTCCGGCCTGCTGTGCGCGGCGGCCGCGCTGACGCTGGTGCTGACGAGCGGGCGCAGCTACGCGTCGTTGCTGGCTTTACTGTTGTCGGGGATGAAGCTGGCGACCGGCGTGGGCGCGGCCTGGCTGTCGCTCAACAACAAGATGGGGCATGGCGACACGCTGGCCCAGGCCGACCAGCTGCGTGGCCTGTATGGGCGCGCCCGGGTGGCGCTGGAGGAGATCGAGGCGGGCGCCGGTTCCAGCGCGGAAAAGGAGCGCCATGCGCGCGACCTGCTGTTCGCGCTGGGCAAGGCGGTGCTGGAGGAAAACGCCGGCTGGCTGGCGGCCCACCAGCAGCGCCGCCTCAGCTGGCATGGCAAGTGACGGCGGGCGAGGGCAGGTTTATGCGGCCACTGCGGCGGGCAGCGCGGCGGCTTTCCCCTGCTTAGCGCCGCGCAGCAGGATCCACAGCGCGAAGGCGACCTCACCCAGCTGGCAGGGGAAGGCGATGCCGGCCATCATGTCGTTCCATTCCGGGCGCAGCAGGCCGGCGTAGCTGAGCGCCAGATAGGCGAAGCCGTTGATGGCCAGCCAGACCGCCAGGAAGCGCGGCAGGAAGCCGCTGCGGTACACCAGCGCCGCCAGCGGGAACAGCCACAGGCCCCAGAAGATTTCCGAGGCATAGGTCATCATGCCGTGCACCCGCAGGAACATGGTCGCCAGGCCGTCGCGCTGGACCTTGCTGAAGCCGGCCAGGAAGTCGGGGCCCTGCACCAGGATCAGGGTGGCCATGTCGTTGAGCGTGTTGAAGAAATACAGCGGCGTGTCCATGAAGCCCAGCATCAGCATCAGCAGGGCGGTGTTCCTGTTCACGTCCCGGAACAGGCGGTACAGCGTGAAGGTCAGCACCAGGCTGACGGCGCCGGTGACCAGGTCGCCGGCGATGCCCAGGCGGAACAGCTGTTCGTGGCTGGCAATGCCGGCGATGGTCGCGGCGGCGTCGCCGCCCACGAACAGCTTGCTGGGGATGTAGACCAGGCGTAACGGCGCGATCAGGATGACCAGCAGGTAGAAGAGGCCTGCGACCCTGGCGTTTTTGCTGAGTGTGTTCATGCGGCTGCCCTTGGCGAAAGTGGCGCGAAATGTGCGCTTGGTTAAAAGATTTTCAATTTCATGTGTCAACAATATCTGACATATGAAATGAGCGCAAGATAAATTTGATGTGGGCAGCCTAAGGCACGTGATCGTGGTGGGGGCGCGAGTAAAACCTGAAGCAGTTGCATCCGGCTTCCTTGGACAGGTACATGGCGTGGTCGGCGTCGCGCATCAGTTCCTCTGGCGTATCGGCGTCGAAGGGCGCCAGCGCGATGCCGATGCTGGCCGAGATGTGGATCGCCTGCTGCCTGACGTGAAACGGCCTTTGCATCTGGACCAGGATCTTGCGCGCCACGTTCTCCGCGTGGCCGTTTTCGTTCAGGTCCTGCAGGATGATGGTGAACTCGTCGCCGCCGAGGCGGGCGACGGTGTCGGTTTCGCGCACGCACGCGCACATGCGCGCCGAGGCGTACTGCAGCACCAGGTCGCCGGCGTCTTGGCCGAACCGGTCGTTGGCCGCCTTGAATTTGTCGAGGTCGACGAACAGCAGCGCGATCGGCCCGCCGCTGCGGGTGGCGTGCAGGACCTCCTGCTCCAGCCGGTTGTGGAACAGGCAGCGGTTCGGCAGGCCGGTCAGCGGGTCGAAGTTGGCCTGCTTCCAGTTCCTGATTTCCGCCGCCTTGCGGTCGGTGACGTTGCGCGAGGTGCCGGCCACGCCGTCCATGCGGCCGTTTTCATCATAGACCGGGGTGAGGATGTATTCGTACAGGTCGCCGTCGCCGGGGCGGTGCGCGAAGCAGCACTCGCCGCGCACCGGCTGGCCTGTCTGGATGACCTGCTTGACCTGGCGGTCTTTTTCGGCGGCGTTCGGCATGCCGCAGTCCGCGTAGGTTTTCCCGACCAGGCCGCCGAGCTGCATGCCCAGCAATTCAAGAAAGACCTTGTTGGCGTAGGTGAACCTGCCTTCCAGGTCGAAGATGCAGCTCAGATCGGGCGTGGACGACAGGATGGCGTCGAACAGGCGGATCTTCTGTTCCTTCTCGTCGTAGTAGCTGGTGACCGAGTCCTTCAGGGCCTGGTCGATCGCCTCGTTGAACCGCACCAGGTCGACCACGGCCTCCGGCGGCATGGGCTGGTTTTCGGGCAGATCCTCCCACAGCCGGGTGACGCTGGCGCGCAGCGCCCGGTATTCGGACACCGTCGCGTTCAGCGTGAAGCCGGACTCCTCGCGCGCCGCGCCGTGCAGGCTGGCCGCGCTGATCTCCGGCCCCCTCGCCAAGCGCCCCATGGATTTCTCGGTTTGTTCGAATGCCGATTCCGGAGTCAGCAGATCGGTGGCGATGGTTTCCAGCATCAGCCTGGCGTGATCGATCAGGGCCTCGCGATTGAATTGGCGCTTTTCGGGCACCAGGGTGGAGGCAAACTCGGCCCACTTGTCGAGGATGACGTCCATGTTTGCCAGGATGAAGTGTGAAAGTCCCATATTGCTTATCTCTTCTCATCGTCATCACTCGCGGGAAAGCAGAAAAGGCGGCGAGAGTCGTCTACTGACTTGGACTGCCGGCGGCGATAATAGTTCGGGCCGAGCGTCTGGCACGGACGCGCGCCCACTACGCTAGAATCGCATTTTCCTCATGTTCAGGGTTGTGAGCCGATGAAAAAAATTCTGATGGGCGGTGTTCTGCTGGCGTCGCTGTGCGGCGGCGTTTGGGCGCAAGAGTGCAAGAGCCAGGCTGAGTATGCCAAGGCGCGGGAAGTGATCAAGGACCTGGGCCGCATCGTCGCGCCGTCCGGCGTGCAGGAAGCCTACAAGGCCAGGATCGGCGGCATCGACCAATGGATCAACGTGCGCGGGCAAGACAAGGACAATCCCGTGATCCTGTTCGTCCATGGCGGTCCGGCCTCGCCGCTGATCCCGGCTATCTGGCAGTTCCAGCGTCCCCTGGAAGAGTACTTCACCATCGTCAATTACGACCAGCGCGGCGCCGGCAAGACCTTCAACGAAACCGCGCCGGACACCATCAGCGACAGCATCCACATTCCGCGCTACATCGACGATGCGATCGAAGTCGCCGAGTACATCAAGGCCCGCTACCACAAGGACAAGGTGATCCTGATGGGGCACAGCTGGGGCACGGTGATCGGCATGGGCGCGGCGCTGAAGCGGCCGGACCTTTTCTTTGCCTACGTCGGCATTGGCCAGGTGATCAGCACCCAGGAAAATGAGCGGATCAGCTTTGACTACGCGGTCGAGCAATCGAAGGCACACAACAACGAGAAGGCCGTCAAGGAGCTGGCGGCGATCGCGCCTTATCCCGGCGACCAGCCGCTCACCCGCGAACGTATCGTCACGGAGCGTACCTGGGCGCAGTATTACGGTGGCTTGAGCGCCTATCGCGACAGTTCGGAATACTTCTATGACGCAGGCAAGCTGTCGCCGGAGTATAACGACTGCGACGTTGGCGCCATTGACGCCGGCAATGTGTTCTCGCTGGGCCGCTTGCTGCCGGAGTTCCTCCGCGTCGACTATCGCAACGTGCGCAGCTTCCCGATCCCGGTGGTGATGTTCATGGGCCGCAACGACTACACCACGCCGTCGGTGCCGACCGACCAGTGGCTCAAGCGCGTCAAGGCGCCGTACAAGCGCGGTGTGTGGTTCGAGCATTCCGCCCACATGATTCCATGGGAGGAGCCGGGCAAGACCCTGGTCAGCCTGCTGGAGACGGTGCGGCCGCTGGCGGTGGCGCGGTCCAAACGCAAGTAGCCGTCCTGGATTTTCAATCCATCGCTGCGGAGACTACCCTCGACTTGATGGCCTGGATAATCGTGCGGTAGTGTTTTTGTATCGTCCCGTGCCTGCCGAATCTTGCTACCGCAGGATGCAGCGTCCTGAAACAGTCAATACGGCCGTACGTGAAATGCCACAGCTCTTTCGGCACGTGGACACGCACGGTCCTGCGCTTCGGCGCCCCGAACAGTGACTTGACGACAGCGTCGTGGGTTGCGCTGCAGCCGAGAATAATCACATCCGGCTGCAGTAGTTCAAGCTCGTAGCGGAACAGATCGGCGGAAAACTTCGTCAGCGCTGCCGAGTGATTCCGGGCGTTTCTGGATTTACCTTTTCCCCTGAATACGTCCATTTTGGATAAATTGTTCCAGATGACCGAGCCGGGGACGCCGCCAGCCAGTTCACGCTCGAGAAGGAGCCGCGTCTTCAGGAAGTGTGAGCGGCCGGGGACCCCAAGCAGGCTCTTTTCGTAACCGGCAAGCAGGGCGGGCATGCGGTACTCCGGATCATCGAGCACCTTCGGCAGCCGGCAAAGCCAGCCCTTGGTTTCCTGGCCTATGTACATGACCCGGGGGCGAGCGGTGAAATAGGCTCTTGCAGCGCAGAGGTTCAGCAGGAATGGGGCGGAAAGCATGGCCGCCTTTTCTTCCTGAAAATCCGGGGAATGGCGCAGGGCGGAGAGCTGCTCCCGATAAAAGCCGGATAACCGGGCCTGCATCGCGTCTACATCGGTCATGTCCGGCGCCGCCTTCCCTGTGTGATGATAACGGGGCCAGAAAGCAAAAACGCCAACCTGCAAGGGGTTGGCGTTCTGTTTTGACACTGTTCTTGGTGGCCCGGGGCGGAATCGAACCACCGACACAAGGATTTTCAAGACGGCTGCCCGCACTTTAGCCGACAGTCTACAACCTCAGCGCCAGCGCCATCCAGATAAAACCGTACAGGAGGCGGGCTTACAATGCTCAAGCCGCGACTAAGCCAATGAAAAATGCTCGAGGGGAGCGTTAGGTATTGTTTCAGGGCATACGCGCAGAAGTTGCTGATCTGCTTCAGGCGCTCATCAGGCGATCCTAGCCCAAAAAACCTGCTGCGGACCGCCGATTGGCTGGTTCTGAATTTGGCCCCGCCAACTACATTCCTGACCAAACCGTATTCGTGAGAATGCTAATTCCTCCGCTGGACCAGAGTCACAACCAGCTTGGAACCAGCGCTGGCTATTTCTCGCAATGACGATGGGGCAGTAGCAGTAAATTTGATCGACAAGCCTGCTCGTTAGATCAGTATATACTTGCTCCGGTGAATGTTTTTTCGACAATGGAATAAAATCAGAAGTTAGTCATTTTTTCGTGAAGGTTAGAGTGAAGAGAGCTGCCGTCCGTGCAAAAGATGTCGATTGTCTGCGTGGCTCTAGTCGATTTAAATAACAACATCAAGATTATCGTTAAGGGAAACCATGACTGAAGGTTCGCGCAAATTACCCGTGCAACATCTGACTATCCGCGTGCCTTGGCATGACTCCGGTTGGCGGGGCAATATCTGCCGGCAGTGTTGTGCCAATACGAGCTGCACGATCCTGCCGCGCATTGCAACTGGGCGTGATGATGCGTTTGAAACAGATCATGCGGACGAGAGCATAGAAAATTTCACGCAGGAACAACGGCCGCCTTGCGTCGATGAACACGGTACTTTCATGGCACCGTTCCCGCTCTCGATGCAAAAGAAGCATCCCTATGCAGAAAGCGCCACAGTCACCCACGGCCACTTCGCCGAAACACCCTACACGATTCGCCCGTTTTCAGTGGCAGCAATTCCTTTTCGTTGGATGTTGCGCGAGCATGTCGAGGGGAACAAATGGGTTGGGAAAGGCTTCAAAGAAACCCTGCAGTTTGACTACCAGGCGGATCGCGAACCGGACCTGACATTGAATCCGTCCTACAAAAAAGACGCGAAAACCTGGGTGCAAGCAGGTAACAATCAGCGCGCCATTCTGGACACTTTCTTCAGTGCTGCTAAGCCGGATGAATCTTTGGTGTTTTTTTACGCCAAGCGGACACCGCTGGTTGAAGACACCGGGCGAGTTATTGTAGGGGTTGGGCGCATCAAGTCGATAGGTGCGCCAATCGAATATCGCTATGCAGGAGGTGTGCGTCCAAAGGATAAGATCAGCGGATATCTGTGGGAGCGGAATATCGAGCATTCAATCCGTGTCCAAGGCGGGGAGGGTTTTCTACTGCCTTATCAACAATTGCTGCTGACTGCGGAAAAGGACGAGTCAATCGACCTCACCGCGTGTACGGCATTTGCACCCAGCGAATACTTTGGCAGCTACTCCTACGGCACAGAACACCTCGCGCATGACGGTGCGATTGCATCATTGCTGAGCATCGAAAAGGCTATCAAGGCGATGCGACAACATCTGCCAGACGTTCCTTGGGATGACTATCTGGCATGGATCGATTCGGAGTTAAACCGTTTGTGGAAAGTGCGTGGCGCATTCCCGGGCCTGGGGGCAGCGTTGAATGCCTTTGGTTTTGCACACGGGAATCTGCTGGCATGGTATTTGGCAAGCCATGAGGACGAAAAATTTGATCCGTGGCCGGTTTTGAGCGCCGTACTTAAGGCACCCGATACGCTGCCTGCATACCTGCGTGATGGCATCGGCGATACGTTACGGAAGAAATGGGAAAAGCTCCCTGATGAACGACGCGCGCTCCTGATGCTCCTCGCGCGATTCAATCTGACTGATTCGCAGGCTTCGCGTTGGTATCAACAGACTGATCGCGACAAAGCAGGTATCGAATTGGGTGACACAGCGATTCTGAGTAATCCGTATCTGGTGTATGAAGACGATCGCTTGCAGGCCGATCCAATTGCTTTCGAGATCGTAGACCGTGGCCTGTTCCCGCCCGAATCGATCCGTGCGGATTTCCCCCTTGCCGAACTTAGTCGAGTGCGTGAGGCGGTTGATGAGCGTCGAGTGCGTGCTCTTATGATCCTCACGTTGGAGGATGCCGCTAGCGATGAAGGCCACACCTATCTTGTGGCCAATTGGCTTGTGCAGCGTATTCGGGATCGCACACTGCAACCGGATTGTCCATTGGATATGGATACGTTGGCCGTCGTGGACGATCTGGCACCAAAGATTGCGATCATCAAATCGAAGGAGGTCACGGAAGCCTTCCAGCTCGATCGCTACGTCGAGACATCCTCCGTGATTAAGACAAAGATCCTCAAGCGCAAGAACGCTAAATTCAACCCGGGCAACCACGAATGGGCGAACTTGGTTGATAGCGTCATTGAAGAAGCTCAAATGCAAAATCATGAAACGCCTGAGGAGGATCCTAGCGATCGTGATTTGAAAGCGCGCAAGGAAAAATCCGCTGCACTTGAAGTTATTTTCAAATCCAAAGTATCTGTGTTGATGGGGGCTGCGGGAACAGGCAAGAGCACGCTTCTCAAGGCATTGTGTCGCATTGAAAGCGTGAAGGATGGTGGCATCCTGCTGTTGGCTCCGACGGGTAAGGCGCGCGTTCGTGCCGAGCATACGACTGGATTGAAGGGGCGAGGACAGACAGTTGCCCAGTTCCTGAACAAGTGGGAGCGTTACGACGGGAGTACCGGGCGATATTTCGTCAATACGGACGCGGATCGTTCCGCGATCCATCGTACTGTCATCATTGACGAGTGTTCGATGCTGACTGAGGAACAGCTCGCTGCATTATTGGATGCGGTTGAGGGAGTTGATCGACTCGTGCTGGTAGGTGACCCCAAGCAGTTGCCGCCTATTGGCGCGGGCCGCCCTTATGTAGACATTATCCGGTTTCTGAAGCCGGATATGATCGACAGTGTTTGGCCCCGGGTGGCAGACTGTTTTGCGGAACTGGCGGTGACGATGCGTCAGGATGCTGAAGAAGGAAAAACGCGTGACGATGTGCTGCTTGCCGAGGCTTTCAGCGGTCAACCTCTGGATGCCGGCTCTGACGAGATCTGGAACACGGTTATTAGCGGCCAATCGAAGTTCGTAAAGCTTGTTCAATGGAACAAGCCAGACCAGCTTTTGGATCTGCTTTTGCAAGAGCTGAAAACTGAGTTGCCGCTTGATTCAATAGATGACGAAGTGAAGTTCGAAGAATCGTTGGGTGGAGTGTTTTCAGAGTATGAAGGTGGGTCAACGGTCTTTTTCAATACCGAATATAAGGATCGACCAGGGGCATCCAAAAAAGCTGAAGCATGGCAGATCTTATCGCCGATCAAGCAGCTACAAGCAGGTGTTACTGCAATAAATCGCGCCTTGCAGCAGCAATTTAGAAAAAATTTCCTGACGATGGCGTCGCAGACCGGATGGAACAGGAAAATTACAAGCCCCGCTGGACCGGAAGGGATTATCTATGGGGACAAGGTAATCAATGTCGTCAACAGCAGCAAGCGTGAAACTTATCCAGAAAAAGATGACGCCTATGTCGCTAACGGCGATATCGGGATCGTGACCGGGCACCGCAAGACTAAGGCGAGAAACTGGAGTCCGAACGAAATTGAAGTTGAGCTGGCATCGCAGCCCGGGGTCGCTTACAAATACAAGTCTTGGGAGTTCGATTCGCAGGAGAGCTCACCGCCACTGGAGCTGGCTTATGCCCTGACTGTCCATAAGACGCAAGGCAGCGAATTTGGAACGACGTTTGTCGTAATCCCCAACCCCTGCCGCAACTTGTCGCGCGAGATGCTTTACACGGCGCTAACGCGTCAGAAAAACAAGCTCGTAATCCTGCATCAAGGAGATTTTAGGGAGTTGCTTCACTTCAGTCGTGAGACCGCATCGGAAATTAATCGGCGGATGACTAACCTGTTCGACTCTTCTTTGCCTGTTGAAATCAAGGTTCGTAACAAGTCGGTTTTCCTGGATAAAAAGCTGATTTACCTGACTGAGAACGGGGAGCTAGTTCGCTCGAAATCGGAATGGATCATTGCGGACAAGCTGAAGAATGCAGGTATCAAGTACCAATACGAGCAGCCGTTGATGCTCGATGGGGTGGAGCGTTATCCGGACTTCACGATACGTGACGAAGATGCTGGTACCGTCTGGTATTGGGAGCATAACGGCATGCTAGATGATGATGAATATAAGGCTCGTTGGAAGCGAAAAGAGGCTGCGTATCTCAAAGCGAAGATCTGGCCGTTATCGCAGCAGAGTAAAGATGATGAGTCCGTCGGTACTCTGCTTGTGACAGAAGAAGGCAATGGAACTGGCTTGGATCTGAATACAATTAATGCCAACATCAACCTGATTCTTGGATGTGTCTAATGCATAAAGCCATGTCGGGCATTGGTTGATTATCTGCAATGGCTAAAGCAGAATGATTCTGGTCCCTCTGTCGCAGGAACGGTGCAGTCTGATGGGGCAATTTGCATGCAAATTGCCCCATGTAAGAGCGAGAAATTTGAGGAAAATCAAAGCCTTGATAAGGCTGATTTGTACGATGTTTACCTGAAAATGATGTTTGAAAATTGCAGCCATTGATCGGTAATGATCGACTGAGGCGGCCGACCCTCGGTGCAAGCATCACACCGATTTCTTCGATGGATAGACGCCGGAGAAAAAATGGATTCATCAGGGGTGGAAAGTCGGCGTGCGCGATACGCTCGATATCGTAAGGCCGTGGCAATAGATCGCCTTCTAGGAACTAGATCTGCCGAGGCACAGCGATGGGCAACGCGCTGGGCAATTGCTTGGGGGCGTGTGAGCAAGAATCTGGCCCCAACATCTTCATAAGCACGCCGCCACGTAAGCAACGGGAAATTGACGTATCCATATTTGCGCGCTCGTACGCGAATCGGATGTGCCGAAGAGATGCGGTTGTCAGTGATACAGGTACGAAACAGTCATGGCAGTCGCCGATGGCGGGAGTAATCATGTCTATTCGCTGGCTGGATGCGGAGTGACGGCCCAGTAGTATACGGCGGAAAATACCATCTACTTTTTCTAGTATCGCCTTCCGCTACGCCGCCTTAGTGAATCAGGATGAATTTGTCGTTAAGGGCAGCGTGTAGATCAGCTGCTGTCAATATACGAAAGCAGCCGACGCCATTCAATGTAAGCCCTGTACTAGCATACGGACTGGACGTACTGCGACTCATCATGAACGAACTCGCGCGCGTGCTTGAGGGCACTGAGGCATAATTTGCCGAGGCACTCAGCATAGCGGCAGTCATCGTAGTAATAGTGGTGCCAGAGCGTCCTTTCACCCGCTATAGAAACTTGAATGTAAAGGCCGGGAGTACTAGGGTCCGGATATTCTCGTCCTGGCGGCAGTCTAAGAAATCGCGAGAAGTCACGCATTAAGTTTTCTTGCTTAGCGATCTCAAATTTTGATGGTTTCGTGCGGAAATAGTTCTGGCGGGTCATGATATTTTCATAGAAATTTTAATGCCTCCATCCTGTCGAGGATGGAGGGGAGCTCTTTCTTTTTAGCTGGTCACTTGCGCAGTTTTTTGCGCGCAGCCGCAGCCAAGTCGAGATTAGGGATCATGTCCTCCATGAACTCTTCAGCGATCTGAACTGAAATAAACGGCAGGGCGCGGATGCCATTTTTATGCTCAACTCGGGCTGCCCAATTTTCTTTGTACCTCTTCATCTGAGACGCGTAAGCAGCCAAATTCTTGACCTCTGATTGGCAGTTCGCTGGCGCTTTAGCCGAAAGTTTAATTGGTGCGAAGTCATGCTGGTCTCGCGTGGCCGTAGCTGGAATGATTAGTCCATTGGACAGGACGATAAGCTCACTAAGATACATTTCACAGACGCTGCCCGATGCGAGCAGCCTACCGCCCTTGATCCAATAAAGCTGGTTTCCGGCGTGGATTGTGACTTGACGTCCCTCCGTACCTTTAAATGGGAAAAAGAGATAAACGTTGAGCTTTTCGTGCGCGGCGGGGATTGCATCACAGGCGGCATCCATAAGAGCAAACGTGTGAGGGTTTGCCGCCTCTTTGCTGAGGAGTTTCATCTTGAACTCATCGCACTCAAGGACTTGTGCTGAATAGTCCACCATGCCCCCGTTTTCCCAAGTTCCAATATAGCCTCGCTCCCGCTGGACATAGAACTTGATTGCACTGGCATCCACCAACTTGCCACCGAAGGCTTGCATGAGATGTGTAATGTCCATCGCCATACATACTTCACGCTCAGAGCTGGCGATGAAGGATGCGGCCTGTTGGTCGAAGCAAGTGGTACGCGAATTCGAATTTTCGTTAAGCATATTGATTCCTTAGGGTTCGTGTGACGCCTGCCAAGTGAGAGGCGGGCGCGCTGCCGTGGTTTCGTATGAGGCGAATTAGCCTTCGGTTCCGGTCATCAAATCGTCGCCGAACAATTCGGCGGCGCTCACTTTGGTGCCGCTGCGGACCAGGTTCACTACCTTGCTGCCGGCCGTTGCTGAGATCGGCTGAACAGGTTGTTCGCTGGCCTCACGGAATTTGGCGGCACGGATTGGCTTACCGGCCGACTTGCGGAGTGTCGCGACACCAACTTCAGTCAGGCGGCGACCAAAGATCGCAACGTTAGTCGGGTGGAAGCCGTTGGTGGTGCAGTACTCGCGGTATTCGGCATAGAGGATGCCGGATGCAGTACCCACGTCGCATGCGTCGAGGCAGTCATGATTGAACATGGCGACGGAGTCTGCCTCAGTGCGGTACGTTTGCACCATGGCGTCAGAAGATGGCGGCGGCACGAAGCGACCGCGTTCGAGCAGACGCGCCAAGCCATCCAGCGCCCAGACCAGGATGCCGTCCAACTCGCCGGCAAGCGTCTCGGTGAGATTTGCATCTCGCTCTTCAGGCGCGAAGACTTTGTTGCAAGACAGGATGATGGCGCGACGCGCGAATCCACCCGACGTGTCCTTCAGGCGTGGCAGGTGATTAGTGCCTGCCACCAGCTTGACGGTGGGGATGAAGGAGTAGGGATCCTTGTATTTTGGCTCAGCATCGACCGCCTCGCCAGACGTAATGGACTTGAGATAGCCATCTGCCATGGTGCCATCGGCATTCATTTCAGTGGAGATGTTCAGCATCACGCCTTCGAGCGCGGCGCGGACAGCAGTTTTGTTTAGGCGGTCGAGATGTGCCCAGGTCGTATTCGCGTTACCGACCAAAGCCGCCATTAAAGCCAGCAGTACACTCTTGCCATTCGCTCCGGAGCCGACCAGCCACAGAAAGCGTTCAAACTTATTGCTCGGCAGGAGCGTATAGCCCATGAATTCTTGCAGGGTCTTAACGCGATGCTGGTAATCGTCCTCGGCGCCCCAGATCTCGTACAGAAACTTCAGGAAGCGCTTGGCCTTGGCGGAAGGGTTCCAGTCGATATCAAGGGCGCACAAGCGGCGGTGCTCCGGGCTATGCGGCAGCAGCTCACGGGTAACGGGGTCGAGGGTGCCGTTTTTCAGGCAGATCAGGCGGCGCATCACGTCCAGATTGGCCTTGTCGCCCACGCGGTTCGCTTCCTCGCCCAGTTGGGAGCACAGAATTTTCAGGGTCTCAGTGACTTCATAGGCACCTGCGGCCGACAGACCGGCGTAGCTTTCAAGAATGGCTTTAGTTACTTCAACGCGCTGGTCGATCTTGCGCCAGTAGCCGTTCTCGTACATGCGGAAATTTTCGTGGTAGTACCACAGGCCGCCTGCGAAGGAGGCTCGTACTTCTTCGGCGATGTCGCGACAGGAAAGGTCGTCGGACGAGCCTGCCGACGACTTCTTCCGGCTCTTCTTCACGACTTCTTCGATCACGGGCGTCAGGAGCAATTGGTCAACATCCAAAGGTTTGTCACCGTCGATAACTTCAATGAACGCCTCGCCTGCAGTTTCCTTTGGATGGCTTGGCAAATAGAACATGCGGCTCAGATCGCGCGTGACCTTGTCGGCATTCGCACCAAGCAAATAATTCATAGCATCCCAAACGATCTTCCACTCGCCCGGCTGAATGGCGCGCGAAGGTTGGAATACGGCGCGGAAGCATGGCTTGCTAGTCGTGTGGCTGTGGGTGGAGTAAATGATGCACTTCCAACCCAGCGCTTTGCACTTTTCTTTAAATGCCTCGACGTTGCCGCCATCAACGTCAAGGATCGCCAAGTTGAGCTGGATAACGTTTTCATTCTTGCGCGGCGTGTCCGGCTGGTACTCTGCGCCGGAAAATGCAGGACCGTCCTTGTCTTCGCGAACCTCGTGCGTGGACAACATGCCTTCCAGCTCAGAGCTATTAATTGACATTTGCTTCGGACGCTTGTCCTTGCAATTTTCGTAAGTGCTGATCGAAAATGACGGCACTTCATCAGTGCTGTTGACCGCGCTGCGGACTGCTGCTTGCACGTCAGTCTTGCGGGGCGCTGGGGTAGTAGCGGCTTTCTTCGAGGCGGTAGTGATAGATCTTTTCATGCTGTCGGTCCTATAAAGTCAATTTAGGGTTGTCCGACGCCGTTATTAAAACTGGGCCGCGAATTGCCAAATGCCTTGACGACTCGCAAGCGATACCCGCGTCGCTCTTTTGGGAGCGGAAGGGTTTTAGTGAGAGGGGAATAGCACCACGGCGCCGGCGACATGCCACGTTAGATAACGCTGCATGAAGTCCATCGAACCCGACATGACGTGACAGATTGCGCTAGTTAGCGCGCCTGGCAAGTCGTGTAGATGGGATCGACGATACGATTCCCAAAACACTAATCTCGGCAGATGTGTACGAACAAAATCAGTTCGCGGCATTATGCCTGGTGCTTTGCTGGTGCGATTGGATGCTAGGTCAGCCTAGTTCATCTGCTCGCTGAATCGTCCGTGCTGGCTTGAAGCCTTAGGACATGCCTGTCTGTATAGGGTTGTGTTGCATGAGAATGTTGCGGCGCTCGCGACAGGCGAGAAAGAGCTGCTCTCAATGCAGTAATGAGCCGAAAGAATAGCCGAGTAACTTTCGAGATGTCAACAACTATTTTCAACCCCATGTGCAGTGTTTGTTCGGCGAACCCAGTGCGGGCTAGCTAAAGTTCGGGGGGATTTGTATCGATCTGTGACCAAAAGTGGGCGGCTGGCCCTTATTGATAGACTCTCCATTCAGTTGCTAGCTTGAAATTTCTTGTACTATTGTCGTCTCAGGCATTCGAACCAGAAAGGAAGAAAATTGAGTACCTCTACATTGGCGGCATGCGTTGTTGTACTTATCTCGGTCGTCATAGGGATCGCAGTTTGGAGGGGCAAGCGTGGCAGCAAATCCACGACGGTAAAACAAGAGGCCGCTCCGGATGAGATGCCGCATTTACCTGGTAATTTCTCCATTTTGGATCAAGCTGGATTGGTCGTTTTTCAGGGGGCTGAGATCAGCACCATCCCCTCAGGGGTGCAATATCTCGATCTGGGGAACAGCATGGTGCAGAGGACCGGGCGCCTCGTATCTGAAGTTTTCCGGGGTGTAGTTAGCCTTCCTAACAAGTCGATAGAATTGCTCTTCAAGCCGGAAATACAATCTGGCCTGAGTGAGGGAACCTATACGTTAATGAAAACTAAAGCAGGCGAGACGTTGGCCGATGCTATTGACGCGTCCGGCAAAATTGTCGGCAAAGGAAGAGTAATCGAAACTGGCAAGTTGCGTCAGCTTGCTGCTGGCGGCTATCAACTTGTGAGTATCATCGTTGCGCAATCACATTTAGCGGATATCGAACGCAGTTTAGCCGCCCTACAGAACGCCGTCAGTTCCGTACTCGATAACTTGGAGGCCACAGACAGAGCTAATATTACTGGTTCTATAAGCTATTTGATGAAATTGGGGCAGTACATTAAGCAGCATCAGGCGCCGGAGGATATGCCTGTTCAGATGAAGCACGTAATCGAGGGATTAGTTTTAAAGTCGCATATTTGGCGGGATAAATTGCATGAGGACGTCGCAATGCTTACCAAGCGAATTGGCGAGCAGTCGGATATCGATAGCTGGGGTGGAACGGAAAACACCTATAAGGCGCTTGGTAGTCACGCGGATGCTGCAATAGCTTTGCTTATACGTCACGAATTGGTAATGCAATTACTTGCGATGATCAATTTCATTGTTACTTATGTTGACCCGATGGGTAAGCAATATTCACGCCCTGACGGTGGTGGAAGTGTTTGGGCCGTAAGGGTGGAATCACTTTCAAACACCCTGAATAAGAAGGCTGAAGATTTTCTAAGTTCGGCAGTCTTTAACAGCGAGGAGATGCTGGATCATCGGAAGAACGATATTGCCCGCAAGGCGCAGTCTTTCCGTCAGCGTGCTCTTGAACAGCAGAAAAATCATGATAGCTCAATGGGTATCCTCACTTCCAAGGTGAACAAGTACTTTAGCCGTAGTGCTGAGATGCGCATTGCTCTTACATTTGATGCCAATGGTGAGGTGCAGACTGCTGCAATGGTTTAATTTATATCCGTGCGTCATGCCTCCCCGAATCGATGGGGATTTCCGACATATATAATTTTGACGGTTAAATCCATCCAGAGCCCGAAGTCCCGTACAGGTCTTCGGGCTTTTTAATTCAACGTAGAAAAGGAAGTCCCACCAATGATCGATATCACGGCAAAACCGACCTGGACGTGGTCAAGCCAGAGCTCGCCCACACGCTCGCTCAACACCCGAACAAGCAATGTCGGCGCAACGCTTCTCAAGCAGGCATTGTTGCCACGTAGCCTTGATCTGGCCTTCTCGCTCAAGTACCGTCGCTGACCGACCAACAACGCTCAGCAGCAAACCATTTGAATCCCCATGACCGCAAAGTCATGGGGATTTTTGCTTTCTGAATCATCGATACATAACAGGAGATTGACAAAAATGTTCCCCATGGATTCATCCGCGACAAGTACCGAATCATCGATACCCACCGACGCGACCTCGCCGGAAGCCGCCATCGCACAATCGTTCTGGCTGCTCAAGGAAGGCATTGCACCCAAGCTGAGCGCGCGCTCTGAAGGCAGCATCGGCTACAACGTGCTCGCTGACATTGATCGTCAGCAGCTTTTCATCGCCATCACATCGAATAGGGGAGGTGGGTATTTTAGCAAGGAGCGGGTGGGCTTTACGAAGATCGAAGCGTGCCTGGACACATCCTTGCCTGCTAAGCCCTTTCCGTCAAAGACCTTCAAGCAAGCCTTCGTCGGTCGGAGTAGCAACAACGCGGGCTTCTTGACTACAGCTTTGCGCAATGAGGGGCTGATAACGGCGGCGCCGGAGGCCGAAACGCAGCATGTTTGGTCTGCCTGGAAAAAAGCGATGTTTGCCGAACCAGGAAAACTGATCGAGATTGGCATCAAGGACGCTGACAAAAAACCGCTCGAAGCCGAGCCAGTTGCGGATCACATGGAACACAAGAAAACGCTGACGGTTCCACGAAAAAAATAACGCCAGCGTCCCATTGCCGCTCAGATCAAGAGCCGAATCGTTCAGTGCTGCGTGTCCTGCTCATCAAGGACGCAGCGCACGATCTTTTCCACCAGTCGCACGTTTGACGGCGACAGCCGCATCAACAGATCAACGACAGGCGCTAACGCGGCCTGCTGCTGGCTGACGACAACGCCTCCCGGAGGAATGGAGGCATCATCATGTGCCATTCCGCTGGGCTTCGACACCTTTCGTGCTCCCATCCCAAAGCGCAACCATTGCGGCGATACGCCTAGCATATCGGCAAGCGCTAGCAGCTTGGCCTGAGTCGGTATCGCCTCCGCGAATAGCCACTTCCGCATCGTCTGGGCGGCCATCTTGTGTTGCGGGTACTGGCGATTGAACTCGTTCGTTATCTGCGTAGGGCTGGCAACAGGTAGCCCAGCGCGGGCTAGCTCCTTCTTTAGCCGCTCGCTGAACTGCTGCCTGATTGTTTCGTTTGTGTCATCCATGAAGCCGGACGGTACCAACTTGTACAGTAACTATGTAGTACCAAGAAGTTTATTTGAAACCATGTAGTTACTGTAAAATTACTCTGCGGCATATAACTGGCCCGGCACTAAGACGGAAATATCCAACGTGGCCGGGTACGCAGCCAATTCTTAAATCACATCTCATAGGAAAGCCATCGTGAACAAAACCAAACTCGCCGTATTCGCCGCTGGGCTGTCGATCCTGTCCGCGTCGGCGCTCGCGGCAAACCCATGTATCCCCTACGCAACCGAGGCCAACGCCGCAATCGCCAAGGCGCTGGCCGCTGATGCAGTCAGAACGTATAACGACATTTACTTCAACCGGAAGGGCGCGTTCATCCTCAAATCGGATTACAGCGGCGAGAACTACGACTTCATCCTGAAGTCTTATACGCTCCCTGCCGGCCTGGGCAAGAAGATGTACTACCGGTTCACGGATGCGGTCTTCAAAGGCACCCGCAACGACACCGGCGCTATCGTGTGCAGCATGCGCGGCGAGTATAGCGATGGCTTCTCAGTCCGCACCGATGTACGCAACTTCGATATCAACCACGAAATAGTCTATAGCCGCGAAGAGCCACGAGGTGGCGCAACATTCGTTCCTGCTGGCGTGGCACGCTGGGTGATCATGTGGGCCATCACCAAAACGGTGGTTAATGATCCTGGCTACAAGGCCGAGATGGCGAAGATCCAATAGCCGCTGACAGGAAGCGCCGAACTCACTCTAACCTTCATCGAGCCGACAAGGCTCCCGCCAAGCGCCCGACGATCCCTGTGGATCTTCGGGCGCTTTTCATTTTCCCTTACCAAATCGAGACTTCAATCATGAGCAATCAATCGCCGCGTCCAATCCTGACCTGGTCACGTAATCCTCCACAGCCATCGCGCGTGCACTTCGAGCAGCGTTGCGCCGACTTCATCCGCCATTTCACTCAACTAGCAAGCCACATCATCGCCCTGCACCGAAAGGACCGGACATGAAACCGGACATCAGACCGGCATCGCCAAACTTTACGATTATCGTAAACTGGAAATCCAAGGGATTCGGCTGCACCAAGGCATGCTCTTACTGTAACTGGCGCGATTCGCCGCTGCTGCCACATGGTGGTCAAAGTACAGGTGCAATTTCCGCGTTCATCACGCAATGTGATAAATCGTTTATCACGATTAGCGGTGGAGCCGATCCACTATACCGATTCGAGGAGTATGGCCCGCAATTGCTGGCAATGATCCAGGCCATCAAGAAACACGGCTACAAGGTCCGCATCATCACCCGCGAAATCCAGCACATCGCCAAGCTGCGGGACATCGTGGACTACGTCTCAGTGTCCCTGGACACTGACGTGCTGGACGACATCGGACGCTATCAGCTGGAGTGGGATGGGATTGATATCGAATACTCACTGGTCCTACCTCCGCTGCCCACCTTGGACATCGCCACGTTAAAGCCCCAGTATTTTGCGCTCTACCGCCGTCTGGGTAAGCGCCTCGTGCTGCGTGAAAACCTCAACAGCATCCACCCGCTCAATTTTGGCGAGCTGACCTTCGGACACAGCGGCATCGTGTTCGTCTCCAAGGAACTATGCTTATCCGGTCGCTACCTGTCTACGGTGGATTGCGTGGGGCATGACATCGTACTGGATACCGAGCGGCTGGCGCAGTACCTCATGAACGAACCGCGCCTGTATCTGTTTGGTGGCTTCGCCAAGCACCTGCTATCGCCAAGGGTTCATCCAGAATTTTCGGACATCGACCTTATCTCGCTGAGCGCCGATGTGATGCTGATTCTGGAAGATCAGTTTGCTTTCAAATTCAAAGAGGTATCGCAGTCAGTGGCCAGCTATCCACGCTACTTTCTTGGCAGGTCAGCTCGCGCAGGAAAAACCATCCAGCTCATTTTGATGAAGTCACCAGCAGACGCAATGAAATTTATTGCCGGTGCACAGTACGACGTGGACCGTGTGAGTTTCAGCGCCGGTCAATTCCATTTTGACGGCTCGGTTGGCGAGCAGGTCATACGCCGTGCCGTTAGCACCAAGCAGATAAATCTCGTCAGCGGTACGCGCGATCTCTGCTTGTTCAACATCAATCGCCCCATCGTCGAGCAGCGTCACAAAGTCAAGCTGCTGCGCAAGGGATTCACCATCAACGAATAGAGGAAATAAAACTATGCAAGCCACAATTTACATCAGCCCGGAAGCGATGACGACGATAAGCGTCATCAAGGATATGGACTACTATGACCGTGTCAGCTTGAGTGACGATCCAACCACTGACCTCACCAAGTCTCCGGGGTATTACCTCAACATCAATGCACTCAATCTTGCCAAGCTGCCCGTTGATGCTGAGGTGGTGATTCGTCTAACGCCTGCAGATGCCGCAACCTATCAACAGCATGTAAGAATAAAGTCTGAATTACGGGGCGTGATATTTTCCGGCGCGCCAAATTTGCCGAACGACTATGCAAAGATCATCGCGTACTGGTCGCCGCTTATCGCGACCTATCACCATCGCGGTGCCGTGTACTACCAGAACGTGTTGAATTCCTATTGCGTACAGCTGGTCGATCCTGATGGTATGGAGGATGCCGTCGACGTGAACGATGCCGAGCACGCTACCGACTTCCTCGTCAGCGACGGCCTTGTCGTTACCGTAACCGGCCTAGCGTTGAACCTGGAGGGTATGAATCCTCAGCAATTCGTTGCGCTGACCATTCCGATCAATCCAACCATGCTCGGCATCGAGATGGAGGGCTATCATTCCGAGGAAGACTACTCCATTCATCCTGCTCCGCAAATGGAAACCCTGTACCTGCGTATCGCTGATATCTTGGCGTCGCCTGACGTCAACCATATCGAAATTTCGGCAGTCAGAACAGAGCTCTTTGACTATGGTTACACGTACTGACGCCAATTGTCAGCGCACCTATGACCGCAACGGTCAGCAAAACGTCCATACCCTACCAGCATTCGCTTGTGCGCCATCGCCAAACAAGTAGGCTCCTCCCGCCTCAAGAAAACTTCCTGAACTTGCGCCACCGCAGGAACGTTTGGACTACTGCCGTGCTGCCGGAATCGATTACCAAAAAAATCGTGACGGCACATTAACAAACAATATCCCGAAGCCTGAATAAGCGCCATCCTGCACCGCGTTGTGCTGGGTGCGAATGCTTGCCATGTCTACTCACCAATAGAGGATTTTCTATGAACCAACCCACTACCAGCAATGCCATGCTATTCCCCTTGGGCGATCTCGTCGCTACACCCGGCGCGCTCCATGCCCTCGAAAAAAATGGTGTCGTTCCAATGCGCCTTATCTCTCGGCACATGCGCGGTGACTGGGGCGATGTGCCTCCCGATGATGCCGTTTCGAACACCGATGCCCTGCGTATCGGCGCGCGTCTGCTTTCGAGCTACACATTGGCGGATGGCGCGCGTATTTGGATCATTACCGAAGCCGATCGTTCGGCCACCACGTTGCTATTGCCCGACGAATATTGATCCAGCCGCCGTCGATAATGCGGCCCGACTTTTTGGCGCACTCTACATCGCTGCCGAAAAGTCTTGGTTGCTGCCTCCCTCCCTCCCCGGATCGAAATTCACATCACTGTTGACGATTTCAACCGCACCTTGAAAATCACGGCGCGGGGAGGGAGGTGACCCCGGAAAATTTTGGAGGCGGTCACAGGACTTGCTGAGTCTGCATCGCGGTCAACCAAGTTCATCGCCGCATCAGCTGCGCGGGGAGGGAGGGAGGCAGGTTTTGAAAATTTCTGGCAGAACGAAAACAGATTTACCAGAAATGGACCAGAGAGGGACTTGATGCCGGTTTCCATAATTTCCGTTTCTGCTGGAGCCCTTGTGGATGCTGGCTCTGTGGAGTACACGACCCGCCGCGTAGCACGCGGACACAAGGTCTAGTGAAACCACCGTCACGTTGTCTTACTTTGCTTCTCTTTTTCCCACCGATGCAATTTTCTAATCAATAGCAGAAGACGGCGGCGATACAAAGAAGTCGTTGCCGCCCCGTTCCATCGGTGCATCACAAACAGCCTTCTTGGAGGAATCGTGAACAACATAATAGGGAGGAAATTTCAGTAGGTCTTCCTTCAACCAACAACAGCCGCCTGTGGTGTAGCCATTGGCGGCTTTTTTTATGCAATTTCAGGAGAACTTACATGGCAAACCGCAAATACAATTTCACGACCAAGATCTGCGAAAAACTGGCTGGACCAGCACCAGGGTCGAAGGCAAAGGAGATTGAGTATACTGACATAGCGACAAGCGTTAAGCTGATGGTATCGAAAAACCGCAAGACGTGGTACCACCGTTATACCTTCAATGGCAAGAAGCCCGCGATTCGCATCGGGGAATTCCCTGGCATCACGGTTGACGAAGCACGTCAAAAATCGATCGAGTATGGAGCGATGGTAGATCGCGGCATCGATCCAAAATCTCAGCTTGATATGGTCAAGGACATGCCGTCGTTTGCAGAATTCGCAAACGACGAGTACATGCCTTATGCTGAGAAACATAAGCGTTCTGCCGACATGGATGAGAGCAAGCTGCGTCTGCACATGCTCAAGGTCTTCGGTCATAAGCGCATCTGCGACATATCCCGTCGTGATGTGGATATGTACCGTACTGCGATCGCGCAAAGTCACTCGAACGCCACCAGCAACAGACATGTGGCGCTTCTGTCGCGCATAATGGGTCTCGCGATCCTGTGGGAACGCGGTGTCGTAAAAAATCCCTGCGCCGGCATTAAGAAATTGCAGGAATCGAGCGACGTCGGGCGCGCGTTAAAGTCGGATGAGATCAAGCGTCTGCAAATGGCCCTCGATGCCGAGCCCAACCGTCTCGGTGCTAAGGCGGTCTTGCTTTTGATGTACAGTGGCCTGCGGCACGCAGAGGTGCTTACCTTGCCGTGGAGTGCGGTCGATTTGAAGGAGGGAACGATTTTCTTAAGCCACACGAAATCGGGCCGCTCAAGGTATGTAACCTTGAACTCAGTGGCGATCGACCTGCTCAGGACCATCAAGCCAGTTGTAGGAAGTCCATGGGTGTTTCCAGGTGTAGACCCGAAAAAACCCATGAATAACATTCGTAAAGTCTGGGTGCGCGCTTTAGCCTCGGCCAAAGTCAAGCACGCGCGCATACACGATATGCGCCATAGTTTTGCATCGGCAGCCGCCGTTGCCGGCGTTAGTCTTTACACGATTCAAAAAATGCTCGGTCATGCCAGCAGCCAAACGACCCAACGCTATGCACATTTGGCCGATAGCAGGGCCATGCGCGAGGCATCGATGGCGGCTGTGACCATGCTCGCTAACACGGATCGCTGATCCACAACGTTTCACATTTTCCGCATGGGTGCCTTCAAGTTTATCGAAGGCGCCCATGCGGGTTTTTTTTTGTCGCCGAACACCGCAAGCGATCCGTGTGAAAGACTCGCATCGGAGTGGCAGCGCGCGGCTCGTGCGTATCAGGCCTTGTCACTGAATGCATGCAACGCTTTGTTTCTCTCTTTATGGACGGACAAGTTGTTGGCTTGCGCGCCGACAGCTACTTCGCAGCAGCCCCAACTGCAACCGGTGGACGAAACAATCCTTCATACTCACCGTCGATCTTCATTTTTTCAATTAAGAATTTGACCCAAGCACCTGTATAAAGATAATCTTTATGTGGTTCATCATAGACGCAATACTCTTTAACGGTATCGGCGGGTTTCTTCGCGCCAGCTGGAGGTCTAATCTTATAGCGTTTCCAGAATAGCGAATGCGTCGTCACGTTGAATTTATTTGTTTCGCCGGTAGGCCGCATTATCTTGGGGTTGCCTAGCCCCGCTTGTACCAGTGTCACTACAACTGCGGGTTTGAGTAGGCCTCCATTCACAACAGTGCCTTCCTTAGTTTTGATCATGACGGCAAACTTATCGAATTCCTGCTTCTGGGCATCGGTAAGTTTGTCGCGATGAAAAAATTGAATTGGCAACGCGTCGTTGGACTGATGATTGGTTACCTGGATCAGAAATGCCTTGAAGGCAAATTGACTGCTGCCCATGACCTGCGTGGAAATCATCGCACGATAACCGTCAATAAATTTCTTTACGTCTGCAAGTTTCTTGTTGGCCTTGACGGCTTGGGCAAAGGACTCGCCACTGGGAAATAACTGCAGGGAGAAGGATAGACTTTCGCGCAGTTGTTGTGCCGCCCCAAAATGCTCCCCAAGCAGCTCGTCAAAATTGAGCAACAAGGCCTGGCACTCACCAAAAATTGCGGTGTCAAGCTCGGGCAGGTGACGGTGCTCAATCTTGTTGCGCAGAGGGATGAAGAATTCCACGTTACTGCGCACTGGATGGTTGGGCTCGGCCTTCCAATACTCAGCCACGCATGTGGAAAGTTCCCAGTGTCGAAAATCACCATCTACTTCTTGGAACTTTCCGTTTGTATTTCTGTAGTAGGGTTTAACTCCCTTCCGAATAAAAATGGCATGCAGAAGCGCTGTCCAAGCAATCACCATTAAAGCGATGTAGCCAGAACTTCTGAACTTAATAGCAGGCTTGTTGTAGACCTCAATCGCGAGAAGTGCAGAGTCCCGGGCCTTCTCCAAATATGGGCGTAACAATGGTCCGATCCGCTTGCTGGTCATCTAAGCCTCCCTGTTGTAACCGACTTCAATACCTCATCAGCGAACTATGCCAGCTTTTGCTCAAGTTGTTGAAATACATCTCTCCCCACAGAGTCTCGCTCAACGGCAAACAGAAACAGGCAACGCCCGTCGCTGGATTGCTCCCATTGATGCCCCACTTGCTGCTTTTCGCGCGAATCGTCGTTTGTCCGGTATGGCTCGCCTTTGTATTCGACAGCCAGCACGCGGCCATCGGTCAACTCGGCGACGAAATCAGGGTAGAAGTAATCCGTAGCCGTAGGCAGCCAGAACGAGAATTTTTCCTGCCGCTCGATATTGCGCACCCACTGCTTGATCTTGGCGTTGGCGTCGATGGCCTGCGCGCAGCGGAACTCTTCCGCAACTTGGCCAGCCTGCGTCTTTTCGTGCAGGTCGTGGATCACGGGATAGAAGTGCTTTGAAAATTCGTAGCTGCCTTGATAAATCTGACGCGCCGGGTATTGGCCAGGCTGGTAATGGAAACTGAAATGCGCCAATTCCTCCAACGTCGGCACCGCCATGTCCATGAGTCGACCTTGGAAGCCTCGAGCCATGGCGATACCGCGCACCCGCCCAATTTCCTTGTTTAGCGCCTGCGCCAATTGGAAGCGAGCGCGAACTAGCGCGGTCAGGGTGAAACCACGCTCGGCGGTCAGGTGGGTAATCATCTTAACCAGATACGCCTGCATCTGCGCCTGCCCGATGTCGCTCTGGCGCACCTCCACGTCCAGCCACCGCACCAGATCCTGCTGGCTGGTGTGGCTGATGGTTTCATTGAGCAAAAGCTGTTGGGCGTCAATATGGCGCCATTTCACTTTTTCTCCATTCACGTCGATCTCAAACGAATTTACGGTCTCGGTGATGCTAAATCTGGCAAGCTGCACTGGCTGATCTAACAGACTCCAATCGCCTAAAGCGGAAAGCGTTTCGCGCTCAACGACTTCGAGGTGGCCGTCCAGGTTCAAGCAGAGCTGGGGAACAGCAACAAAGTTCAAGCCCAACTGTGCAGGAGCTCGCATGGCTTGGCGCACTGCTCTGTGGGTGTCGAATTGCTCTTTAACTTTCTCGCGCGCTTTGGGAGGCATGGCGTTGCTAATGAACACCTCGGCCTGCGCAAGTATCTCGCTGCTGATTTCGCCATTGAGCAAGACTGTGGCGCCTTGCGTAGTCTGCATGACCCGCACAACTTGCCTCAATTCCTCAGGCCAGTTCTGCGTGTCCGGTGCTTGCGGCAGGTCAATATGACAATCCGGCATCGCTGGCGTGGCAGCGCCACCTGCGCGGACGGCTGCTGGCGCCGCGCCTTCGCCTCCCGTCAATGGCAGCGACTGCTGAGGAATGATGAAGGAGGCTGTCTCCAACCTCTCAAATCCCATATTCTGCACCATGCGATCTTTGAGGGTAGCCGCAGCCTGCGCGAAGTTGTCTGCCACAATGTGGGCATAGGCTCGGTTCAGCGAGTCCTGCGTCCGATTCTTTGCGTACGGCATGCGCAGCACGCGGCCCAGCAACTGCTCCACGTCCTTGGACGAGTTGACAGATTGCAGGCTAGCCAGGACGTAAGCAAACGAGCAGTCCCAACCTTCTTTTAGTGCCTCGACAGTGATGACATATCGAATGGCCGTCGCAGGATCAAACAGGTTGATGCCGTCCAGCTCCTTCTGCGTTCCGGTGGCCACTGCGATTTGATTTTCCGGGATATGCTCCTGCTCGATCAGGTGTTGGCGCACTACGTCCACCACGGCCTCGCCGCCCTTGGGCTGTGCCTGAACTAGCACGATCGGCCGAACATAATCCGGCTCACGCTGCGCAGCAAGCTCCAATCGATCACGGGTCAAGACAGCGTCGCGCATACACTCGCGCCAGCCCTGCGGGTGCTCGGCCAGTACGATAGGAAGCTTGATCATTTGTTCTGCCTTCAACTCGGCGGCAGCGACGTGATACAGCACATTATTGCCTGGCACCGGGGTAGCGGTCATCTCAATGACGCAGCTTGGATTGACACGCCCCAGGGATTTGAAAAAGCGGTCGGTGCGGTTGTTGTGTGCTTCGTCCACGATTACGACAGGCCGTTGCAGGTGCATCCAGTTCGCCACCGAATACTTCACCCGGCCTATGTCCTTTGTCGTCAGGTAAGGCTGGGTCAACAAATCGGCTTCGGTCACTTTTTCCAGGCCAGCGGTCAGGTGCGGCGGCAGGTTATCGAAATGCGGCGCCAGTTCCTCGAAAAACGAGTAAACCATTACGCTTGGCGGTGTCGGTGACGTTGAAAGACTGAATGGTAGCAACGATCACGATGGCCGCCTTACCGACATCGTGCGGGCTGATAGTTTGCAGACTTTCTAAGTCGCACACCTGCACGCGGTCGCCAAAGTAGTGGGCCAGCGCTTGCCGGTAAGGGTGACGTGCATCAGCTAGTGCCTCCAGAGTCTGGGTGCGGATAGTGTCCGATGGCGTAAGCCAGAGCGCAATTGGCGCATCGCTGTCCAGCACGGCCTTGCCTGCCATAGCCACAGCATGCGCTGCCATGATGGTCTTGCCGCCGCCGGTGGGGACGCGCAAGCACACACAGGGCACACCGTCAAACAAGGGCTGATAGGCTTCATCATTGCGGTTCTGTTCCGCAAGTGTTTCCGCGTAGGCGTCCGCCACCGACTTGCTGCGTGTGTCAGTCAGAAATTGGGTCAGCACCGTTAAAGCGGTCTGCTGGTAGGTTTTGAGTGTAAGCATGTTTTTGTTATTTTCCTAAATCAACGCATTTTCACGTCATACGGTATTTGTTTGAAGATGATGCCCTCGGCGGCAAGGCGTGAAGCGCCAAGCCGGGACATTTCTCCGTAGACTACCTTCTGACCGTCGTGCGGGAATATCTCATTGATTGCGTTCAGCACAGCATGCGTCAAAACATTGCCGCTTGCCGGTCGCCGGTCGCCCAAGATGCCGTTGTAAAGCAGGTAGTAAGCAGTGCCGTTGTGAATACCCAGCAATGGTTTGTCAAACACTTGATGGCCTGGCTCGCCCGATTCGAAGTGCCAGACATAAGCCGCAAGCGTAGAGAACTTCACATCAGCGCTGATGCGACCATGATCGTCAAAGGCTGGTTCACCTAATGTGCAAAAGCGGAAGCCACCGCCGCCAACCCACGCGACGCTGGCACTTATGCCGCCTTGCTCACCTTCGACGACCTTCTGCAAGCGGGGCAAACAGTGGGTGCTTGCGTGTTCACCCATCTCGATGCCTATGTAGCGGCGCCCCATCTTGTGAGCGACCGCAGCAGTGGTGCCTGATCCCAGGAACGAATCTAATACGATGTCTCCGGGTTGACTGGCTATATGGATGATCCGGGCGAGCAATCTTTCAGGCTTCGGCGTCTCGAAAGCCGCTTTTGCACCAAACAACTTTTCGATTTCCGCGCTGGCGTGCTGATTGAGGGCCAAGTCATCCCAGATGCTGGGCGATGACATTCCTTGCTTGGCCTCGGACGCAAATAGCTTACGCATTGGAGTCTTAGCGGTGCCTTTTACACCCCAATAGAGGCGTTTATCAGCCTGAAGTCTCAGCATTTCTTCGCGGCTATGGCGCCAACAAGTGCCTTGACGAGGAAATACTTCTTCCAAGGTATAAGGGTTGACTATGCCGTAGTAGAGGCTCTCAACGAAACGTCCACCCTTACCGTTGGCGGTTGTGTCGATCTTCCTAAATGGTCCCCGTGAATCTGGGCCATCAGGTTCGCTGAACACAGAATATTGTGCATTTGCCTTCTCGGTTCTCTCCATCAAATTGAACGACAGCTCGGCGCGAGACTTCTTCGAGTTCGCATCCCGGCGTTTAGACCATACGAGAATGTGGTCATGCACTAAGCCGATCTTGCGGTCATTCGGTGGCCCGTCTCGCTTACGCCATGCAATATCAATAATGAAGTTATCCCTACCGAACACTTCGTCCCCGAGCACTCGGAAGTAATGAGCTTCGTTGTCGTCCAAAGTTACCCACAAACTTCCATCATCTGACAGTAGCTCGCGCATAAGAACAAGCCTGGAATACATCATTGATAGCCACTGGCTGTGCTCCAGGCGGTCGTCATAATGTCCAAAATCTGTTTTTGTATTGTATGGGGGGTCAATAAAAATGCACTTGACACGGCCTGCGTAAAATGGAATCAGAGCTTTCAACGCCAACAGGTTGTCGCCCTGAATCAGTTGGTTGTCGGCATTGGCACCAGTCACGTCGCCGTGGATGGATTCTTGTTTGAGCAAGTGATAGGGCACCTCGCGGGTGATTTCCTTCGCTTGATTCTTGTTTACCCAGTCTAAAAATGGCATGTGTTCTGTTTTTCTAAGTTATAAAATCGCCCGGTCTCGCCGGGCAATTACACTTCAAACTACTGTGTACGGAAAGCTATGTTAAGTTGATGCAGAAAATATGGTTACGTTAATCGACTAAGTGTTTCCGTTTCCACTTGTTCCAGCATACCCTGATGAAGCCGATCCTGAGTGGTTGGGAGTTTGTCAGGTTTTGATATCCCGCTTATTTAACTATGCTAAGTGTCTGTATTTTAGGAGAAGATTGTGCGTCCATGGATTTTCCACCGCGCAATACATTAAGCATAAGGCCGAATGTAAGAGCGTTGATTTCCTCCGTTGAAATATGCAGTTCGCTTGCGACCGTCTGTTTCGAAATTCCGTCTTCACGTAATGCCGAGAAAACCTTTTCTAAAATTACTGACTTCTCGTGAGGACTACCGTCGGGCTCCTCCTTGCGATATCCCTTTTCACCTAGCTGTATACATAAAGTTCTGTACGTCCAATCACTCGTCATTCCCAGTGAATGCATTCTGTAGTTCAAAGCAGCAACCGAAACGTTCCAAAACTTCTTGTGGCGAACTAACGCAGGTAAAGTCGCTGCCCTAGGAGCATTGCTCAAGACACTCTTCCTGGGCATCAAAAATGCTGACGCGAATGCGTTTGCCTCTCGTTCCAATTCTGGGCCATGAGATTGTCCATGGCGATGGAGTACTAAGTGCCCAAGTTCATGTGCCGCGTCAAACCGACAATGTTCAGCAGATTTATATGTATTCAAGAATATGAAAGGCTTTCCTCCGTACCACATGGAAAAGGCATCCACCTCTTTTGCATCAATAGCTAAAGAGTAGACTCTAATGCCCTTTGACTCTAGCAGGGCGATCATATTTTTTGCAGGTAGTTCTCCAAGCCCCCATTGTGATCGTAGCGCTTCGGCTGCTGCCTCGGGTTCATTTGCCGACGTTGGCGTTGGAAATGGTATGCCCTCTTGCAGAGTTGAACTTTGCGCTAACCGAGTAAGCCGGATAGGCTCTCGTCCCAAATCCGGTAAATCATGTGAAGGTAAGTTGAATTTAGACTCAATCCATTCATTCAACATCAATGCTATAGATCCGGCCCCAAGTGCCACATCCCGTTGACGGGCGCTCATCTTGGTCATTGACCTGAAACTAGCGATGTCAGGAGTAAGCTCCTCAGGATCAGCATCTAAGAAAAATGACTCAGGAAAACCGAGTGCACTAGCGATTTTAGTTAAGGACTGCGACTCGGGTTGCTGATCGCCCTTTTCGTAGGCGGAGATGGAGCGCTCGCTAATCTCTACAAGTTCAGCGAGGTCTTTCTTTTTCATTCCTCGCCGTTTTCGGGCGAGGGTTAGGCAAGTGGGATTAAACATTCAACTAAGCGGACTTTTTGCTAATGACGATATCGATATCAGGTTGATCAGGTGGATTGATTTGCACAGGGTCGCCGTCCAACTCGATCTTGCCTAACAAGATGCGCTCAGACCACAAGGCGATCATCCCATCATCGCTGATTTCCGTAGGGCGCGAAAGTTCCGAATGAATTCCGCTTTTTGTAACGCGGTGCAGCAGCACCCAGGTGTCACGGGGAGTCTCCGTGTCCACTTCTTTCACAGGAAGCAAATCCGCAAACATATCGGCTTGGCGATTAGACTCAACAGCAGCAATAGTGTGGCGACCTTTCGGGCTTTTATTCGATGGCGTGCGCTCGACCTGCGCAACATTATCATCCCCCGACGCTACGGCAATAGCCATCGTTCCACTTGGATTACGGGTCAGTTCATACTGGCCTTCGTCCAACTTTTGCCATCCCTCCGGCACCAGCAGATCACGTAATGCCGCAATTGTCTCCGCAGTCATCACTTGGTAGCGGTACAAGCGAGGGTGATGATTCGTTGTGCGAACGCGGTATAGATTGGCTTGCCTGAGCGCTTCCAAAAGAAGTTCTTCCTTCAGGCCCAGTTCTGCTAGACGTGTCGAGACATCGGCGGGGTCGTGCACAATTTTGGCAGTCTGCATAATGTTCCTTTCAGGATTGATGGCTTCCGATAATTTTACCGCATTTGTGGTTGGAAAAACGGAAGTGTGCGAGCTATTTTCGCATGAGCTCTTAATTGTACTCAGCCGGACGGTCTGGAGTTCGCTTTCGTAACCAGTGTTTTAAGCGGAAGTTAGCTGCGTACACCTGACTGCCGATGAGGAGACGCTGATGCAGGTAACACGATTGTGAGCTGATCGCTATGCAGTAGGGGAGCAGTCCCTTGGACAATGGGACAATTTGGACGGCCGAACACTTTGGCGGCCGAATCGCCGGGAGCACTGAAACAACAGAGGATGTGAGATTTCGCGTGTTTTTCAGATGAGCAAGAATGTTACCCTCCTAGTAGCCGAGCTAGACCAGGCGCGGCCGGTTGTTAACGCCGGCCACTACAAGACCGCTACCGGAGAAATTAGTGATCAATCAGATAGATATTGCGAGCTTTGGAAGCTTCCAAGGCTTGGAATGGAAGAAGAGCGTTCGGGACAGTGGTAAGAACGTCAAGTCCTTCCAGCGTCTGAACATCCTTTATGGACGCAACTACTCAGGCAAGACGACTCTCTCCCGGGTTTTTCGTGCGCTGGAGATGCGTAAGATCCCGCTAAACCACTTCAGTACGTCCTTTACCATTTACGGCGACAAGGGTAACGTCACCCAGGCGGGACTTGGTAGCCATAATTACGATGTGCGAGTCTACAACCGCGACTTTGTGAACGACAACCTGAGCTTTCTGGTCAATCAGCAGATCGGCGGCGAGATCAAGACGTTTGCAATTGTCGGTGAGAAGAATAAGGAAATTGACGACGCCATCGCCGCGATCGAGGCCAAGCTTGGGAGTGTGGAAGCCAAGGTGGGCCTTCGCTTTGACCTTGAGGCAAAGAAAAAAGAACGTGATCGCAGCAAAAGCAGTTACAGCACCGCGTCCAGCGCACTTGAAGACAAGCTGCGCTCCCACGCCAACGACAAGATAAAGAAGAATCGTCAATACGGTGCGGCTGTCTATAACATCGAAAGCATTAAAAAAGACATTATCACAATCAAAAAGCCAGGATTTATTGCGCTGACGACTGAAGAACAAGCGGCCAAACATTCCCTTCTCAAACAAGAGGCGCTACCAGACATTACAAATACCCTTACCATCGCCCTACACTTCGAGACACTAAGAGCGGTCGTCGAGCCGCTGCTTTCCCAAACGATAACGCCTACAAAGCCTATTCAAGAGCTACTTAACGACAGTGTATTGCAACTTTGGGTCAAACAGGGCATCGGACATCACCGTGACAAACGAGACACCTGTGCTTTCTGCCGTCAAGAGTTGCCCCCCGACCTATGGCAAGTGCTTGACCAGCACTTTAGCAAGGAGTCGGGCGATCTTGAAACGGCTTTGGAGGCAGCAATTTCTTCTGTCTCTGACGAGATCAAAGCCATTGCTGGCTTAGTCACTTTTGAAAATGCGCAGTTCTACGCTGAGGAACGCGCCGCTTTCGAATTAAGCAACAAGGCCATCTTTGATGCGCTGGGAATTTACAAGAAGGACTTGGATATCCTGAAGAAGTCGCTGGAAACTCGCAAAAACAACCTGTTCCAGCCAGTAATGCTGAAGCAGTCGTCGCATGACCTCACAGAAATCGAAAAGCATGTTGATGCTATAAATAGTTTGATTGTTGCAAACAACGGTAAGACGAAAACTCTGGAGAAAGATAAGGCGGCCGCCAGGGATTCATTGCGGTTGGCTGATGTGTCCGCGTTTGCTGACGCGATAACATATGATGCGGAGCTGGTGCGGATAGGGACACTCAAAACCGAGTCAGAGGCGGCGAGTACGGCCTATACCGGCGCGGAGGAGGGGATTCGTGACGCAGAGGCAGAGGTCGACAAGCTTCGAGCTAAGCAGAAAGACGAGCGTAAGGGAGCCGAGCGGGTCAACTCCCTGCTCAATAATTTCTTTGGTCACGACGGCATCAAACTTGAGGCCAGAGACGGTACGGATAAAGTCACCGTCAAGTTTGAAATCACTCGGAACGGCAAGGCTGCGTACAACCTCAGTGAAGGCGAGTGCAGTTTAATCGCGTTCTGCTACTTCATTGCCAAGCTTGATGAGCCGGAAAGTAAAGGCAAGGAACTAATCATTTATATTGATGACCCGATCTCGAGCTTGGATGGCAACCATATTTTCTTCATGTTCAGTTTGATTGAAAGTTTGATTGCAAAACCTACAAAAAATGACGACGGCTCTAACGCGTACCGATATAAGCAGCTTTTTATATCAACACACAATCTGGACTTCCTCAA
Organism: Duganella vulcania; assembly: GCF_009857655.1. Lineage (NCBI taxonomy): Bacteria > Pseudomonadati > Pseudomonadota > Betaproteobacteria > Burkholderiales > Oxalobacteraceae > Duganella > Duganella vulcania. The sequence goes on along the minus strand of NZ_WWCX01000046.1, from coordinate 21,506 downwards.
GTATCTCAAACGCTTGTCAATTCCCAAGAAGAAGATACCTGCTGGAGAAGGCAAGACTAAGAGTGCCGATGACAATGAGCACTTCATGATCGAGCGCAATGGAGCCTCAAGCAATATCTTACTGATGCCGTCCTATCTAAGAGATTACATTACTGAGTTCCACTATCTTTTTCATCAGATATATAAGTGCAGGGACCAAGCTGCGGCGCAAGTGAGCCACGAACCGTTTTTTGGTTTTGGAAACAATCTTCGTAAATTCCTTGAGGCTTTCTTGTTTTTCAAGTTTCCCTATCATGACGATAAAAACGACGCCTTTGAGCGTATCAGGAAGTTCTTCGGAGAAGAGGAAGATACGGCTATAGCGCTTATAAACCGCCTTAATAATGAGTTCTCTCACCTTGAAGCCGTGCCCGACAGAGGCTTTAAGCCGGTAGAGATCCCTGAGATCGCTAAGGTTGCTAACTATGTCTTAGACAAAATCTACAAATCCGACTCAGTTCAATATAACGCTCTGCTAAAGAGTATTGGTGAACCCGAGCGAGTCGCGTGATCGCATCGCGCGGTCAGCCTTTCATCGATGAGTTTTAAATGTTGTGTACTAGGAGCGTTAATGAAATATGCGTTGCGAACTGCGAACGGAGATGCTGGCGAATTTTTCTTTGCCTACAAAATCGCAAGTGTATTGAAGTGGCCGTGTAGGCTGTTTGATATCGACATTGGAATTGATGCCCAAGTTGAAATTGTTGATGAGGAGGATGAGACAAGCACCGGGAGGTTCGTTGCTTTTCAAGTGAAGGCGACGAGTGTAGAAGAACAGAATTGTCGATATGTCAGCACGCGACAACTCACCTATTGGCAGGCACTTGATCTGCCTGTTTTCGTTGTGCTTGTAGATCTGTCGGCGGAGAAACTGTATTTGCATCAAGTGCTTTCGAATAGAAATTATCCGCCCGCAACCGAAAAAGGGCTGGTGCGCATCGAGTTCGATCTCGTTAATGATGTTTTCACGAAAGATAGTGGAGCGGTCATTGCTGCTGCGTCTGAAAAAATGGCACTATCCCATGTTCGTAGGCACCTTGACATAGTCGAGGAAGGCATTAAGGAGATTCGTGAGGCCATCGCGGACGCAGACGAAAACCCTGATGCGCCGGGGCTTATCGAGTTGATGGAAGGACGAACAGTGTTGCGCAAGGAATTAGCGCAGGCGGGGGCGTTGGTACGTGCGCTGCGGGCAGGCAAAAAAGAGTGGAAAGCGGTGGCAGACGATCTTGATAAGGCATTGCAAGAGTTAGGCGGCTATATGCAGGATTGGAACATGCATAGGGACTGGGATGATCATGGCAACATCATGAGATTCATCGAAGAACTGAAGTGATTCGCAGCAGCCCGGGCTTGATCTGTCCAAATAAAGTTGAGCGAGAAAATCCGGTCTGTATTGTCAGGGCCCTCATTCTGCGCGATGGGGGCGGACACTTGGGCGACTTGGTCGATAGCGGGGCGGGAACTGCGCGAGCCGGAAATAGACCGGACACGAGGACTTTCTGTCGCGGAAACAAAAACGCCGATCTGCATGGATCGGCGTTTCTTGAGGTATTTTCTTGGTGGCCCGGGGCGGAATCGAACCACCGACACAAGGATTTTCAATCCTCTGCTCTACCAACTGAGCTACCAGGCCAAGGAGCAGAATTATAGCAGGCTTAAGCGAAATTGCAAGGGCGAATTTCTCGGGCGCACAAACGTTATAATATTCGGATGACTATTCCATCCTCCCCCGCCGCGCGCGTTACCGAGAGCGATATCTGTATTGTTGGCGATGGCGCGATTGCCAAGACCGCCGCGCTGGGCCTGGCCCAGGCCGGCTTCAGTGTCACGCTGCTCGGGCCGCCGTCGCCTCCGGCCCGGCCGGCCGCCGCCGATCCCGGCTGGGATGCGCGGGTTTATGCGCTGAACCACACCGCCCACAATCTGCTGTCGTCGCTGAAGGTCTGGCAGGCGCTGGACCACGCCCGCGTGGCGCCGGTCGACGCCATGATCGTCCACGGCGACGGCGCCCAGGCCGGCGGCCTGGCCTTCGACGCCTACGGCGCCCACACCGGCACGCTGGCCTGGATCATGGAAGACCGCAACATAGGGCAGGCGCTGGACGCCGCCCTGAAATTCGCGCAGAACGTGCGCATGGTCCAGGGCCGCGCCACCGGCCTGCTGCGCGGCGACGACAGCGCCTCCGTGCACCTGGACGACGGCTCCAGCATCAAGGCCGCGCTGGTGGTCGGCGCCGACGGCGCCCAGTCGTGGGTGCGCGGCCAGTGCGACATCGGCCTCGATTACCGCAGCTACAACCAGCGCGCGGTGGTTTCCAACTTCGCCTGCGCCAAGCCGCACCACGGCGCCGCCTATCAATGGTTCACCGGCGCCGAGGGCATCGTGGCGCTGCTGCCGCTGCCGGGCGACCAGGTGTCGCTGGTGTGGTCGGCGCCGGAGGCGCTGGCCGATACGCTGCGCGCCGAATCGGCCCAACAGATCGCCGACCGCCTGGCCGTCTACGCCGCCGACAAGCTGGGCGCCCTGACGCCGCTGCAGCCGGAGCTGGTGCGCGACTTCCCCCTGCGCCTGATCCGTCCGCACGCCATGAGCGCGCCGCGCGTGGCGCTGGTGGGCGACGCCGCGCACGTGGTCCATCCGCTGGCCGGCCATGGCATGAACCTGGGCTTCGCCGACGTGGCGCAGCTGGTCAAGACGCTGGGCGAGCGCGAGGCGCAGCGCGGCATCGGCGACACCCGCGTGCTGGCCCGCTACGAGCGCGCCCGCAAGGAAGACGTGCTGCTGATGCAGCTCACCACCGACGGCCTGGCGCGCCTGTTCGGGGCGGATATCGAGCCCCTGCGCGTGGTTCGTAATTTCGGATTAAACTTGCTGGATAAATTACCCGTGCTGAAGCGCCGCCTGATCTCCCACGCGATGGGAAAATAGGCCCGCGCCAGTGGGTTCGTGTAGTCATCGGAGATGTTATGAGAAAAAGTAAGACCGTTTTGCTGTTGTTGTCGGCGCTGATGGCGTCCTGCGTGAGCGCGGAAACCCCATCCACGGATGCGATCAAGAAGCTGGTCGAGCCGCGCCTCGGCGCGAACGTGAAAGTCGATTCGATCAAGGAGACGCCTTACAGCGGCCTGTATGAAATCCGCATCGGCAACGACATCCTGTACACCGACAAGACCGCGACCTATCTGTTCTCCGGCCACGTGTTCAACCTCACCACCAGCACCGACCTGACCAAGGAACGGCTGGAGGAGATCAACAAAATCAAGTTCTCCGACCTGCCGCTGGACAAGGCCATCAAGACGGTCAAGGGCGACGGCAAGCGCGTGATCGCGGTGTTCGAGGATCCCAACTGCGGCTACTGCAAGCGCTTCCGCCAGACCACGCTGAAGGAGACCGACAACATCACGGTCTACACCTTCATGTACAACATCCTGGCCGACGACTCGTTCACCAAGTCGAAGAACATCTGGTGCGCGCCGGACCGCAGCAAGGCCTGGGACGACTGGATGGTCAACAACAAGGCCGCTCCCGCCGCGGCGGAAGCCTGCGAATCGCCTAACCAGGACGTGCTGGCGCTGGGCCACAAGCTGGGCGTCTCCGGCACCCCGGCCATCTTCTTCGCCGACGGCACCCGCGTACCCGGCGCGATCGACACCAAAGCGCTTGAAGAGAAGTTCGCCAAGATCAAGCAGTAACAGCAGCCAAACCAGCGCATCGCCCACAGGAGAACCGAATGATCACTTTGAACATCAATGGTAAAGACATGCAGATAGACGCCGATCCCTCGACGCCGATACTGTGGGCTTTGCGCGATAACCTGAATATGACCGGCACCAAGTTCGGTTGCGGCGCGGCGCTGTGCGGCGCCTGCACCGTGCACCTTGGCGGCCAGCCGGTCCGCTCGTGCGTGACGCCGATTTCGGCCGCCGCCGGCCAGAAGATCACCACCATCGAGGCGATGGAGTCCGACAAGGTCGGCAAGGCCGTGCAGGCGGCGTGGGTCAAGCTGGACGTGCCCCAATGCGGCTACTGCCAGAGTGGCCAGATCATGAGCGCGACCGCCCTGCTGCGCACCAATAAATCCCCCTCCGACGCCGACATCGACAACGCCATGAGCGGCAATATCTGTCGATGCGGGACGTACCAGCGCATCCGCGCAGCCATCAAAGACGCAGCTAAAACCATCGCCTAAGGAGAATCGCATGCGTATCGAATGGCTTAACCAGGAATCGATGGCGGGTGTGGAGACTTCCGGCGGCGTGTCGCGCCGCGGCTTCATGAAGGCGGGTGCGGTGGCGGGCGGCGGTTTGGTGCTGGGCTTCTTCATCCCGGGCGCGGGCCGCTTCGCCAATGCGCAGCAGCCGCCGGCCAAGGTGTATCAGCCGAACGCCTTCCTGCATATCGCGCCGGACAACAGCGTGACGGTGCAGGTCAACCGGCTTGAATTCGGCCAGGGCGTGCAGACGTCGCTGCCGATGCTGATCGCGGAAGAACTGGATGCGGATTGGTCGAAGGTCAACGGCGCGCTGGCGCCGGCCGGCGATCAATACAAGGATCCCCTGTTCGGCATCCAGATCACCGGCGGTTCGGGCAGCATCGCCCACTCCTACACCCAGTACCGCGAGATCGGCGCCAAGGCGCGCGCGATGCTGATCGCGGCGGCGGCCCAGGAGTGGAAGGTCGCGCCCGAGCAGGTCAAGACCTCTAAAGGCACGCTGACCGGCCCCGCCGGCCAGAAGGCCACCTACGGCGCGATGGCCGATGCGGCCATGAAGCAGCCGGTGCCCGCCGCCGTGAAGCTGAAGGATCCCAAGGATTTCAACTTCATCGGCAAACCGGTGAAGCGCCTGGACGCGAAAGACAAATCGACCGGCAAGCAGCAGTTCGGCATGGACTTCAAGGCGCCGCACAGCAAGGTCGCCGTGGTGGCGCGGCCGCCGGTGTTCGGCGCCAAGGTCGCCAAGTTCGACGCCTCGAAGGCCAAGGCCATCAAGGGTGTGATCGAAGTGGTGGAAGTGAAGACGGATCGCGGCGGCAGCGGCGTGGCGGTGGTGGCCGACGGCTACTGGCCGGCCAAGATGGGCCGCGAGGCGCTGGTCATCGACTGGGACACCAGCGGTGTGGAAAAAGTCAGCACCGACAAGCAGTTCGCCGAGTTCAAGGCGTTGGCGCAGAAGCCCGGAACGCCGGCGCGCAAGGCCGACACGTCCAAGCTGGCCGGCGCCGCGAAGAAAATCTCCGCCGTCTATGAGTTCCCGTATCTGGCGCACGCGCCGATGGAGCCGCTGAACTGCGTGGTCGACCTGCGCGCGGACGGCTGCACCGTGTGGGCCGGTTCGCAGTTCCAGACGATGGACCAGGGGGCCGTCGCCGCCACCGCCGGCCTGAAACCGGAGCAGGTGGTGCTGAACACGATGATGGCCGGCGGCGGTTTCGGCCGCCGTGCCGTGCCAACCTCTGACTATCTGGTGGAAGCGGTCAACGTCGCCAAGGCCTGGAAGGCCGCCGGCAAGACGGAGCCGATCAAGGTGATCTGGAGCCGCGAGGACGACATCAAGGGCGGCTACTACCGTCCGTCGCACGTGCACCGCGCCGACATCGGCATGGACGACAAGGGCAATATCGTGGCGTGGGATCACGTCATCGTCGGCCAGTCCATCCTCGCCGGCACGCCGTTCGAGCCGATGATGGTCAAGGACGGCATCGATTCCACCATGGTCGAGGGCATGGGCGAACCATATGAGGTGCCGTTGAACCTGAGCGCGCATAGCGTCAAGGCCAATGTGCCGGTGCTGTGGTGGCGTTCGGTCGGCTCCACGCACACGGCCTTCGTGATGGAGACGCTGATCGACGAAGCAGCGCACGCCGCCAGGATGGACCCGGTCGCGTATCGCAAGAAGCTGCTGGGCGAGAAGGGCAAGCGCCACATCGCCGCGCTGGACCTGGCGGTCGCCAAGTCCGGCTATGGCAAGAAGGCTTTACCTAAAGGCCAGGCTTGGGGCGTGGCGGTGCACGAGTCGTTCAACACCGTGATCGCGTATGTGGTGGTGGCATCCGTGAAGGATGGCACGCCCAAGCTGCACAAGGTCACGGCCGGCGTGCATTGCAACCAGGCGGTCAATCCCTTGACGATCGAAGCGCAGATCCAGGGCGCCGCGTTGATGGGCCTGGGCATGACGCTGCCTGGCGCCGCCATCACGCTCAAGGACGGCGTGGTGGAGCAGCAGAACTTCAGCGACTACACGGTGGCGCGCATGACGGACATGCCGGCGATCGATGTGCACATCGTGCCGTCCAACGATCCGCCGACCGGCATGGGCGAACCTGGCTTGCCGCCGCTGGCGCCGGCCTTCGCCAACGCGCTGTTCAAGTTGACCGGCAAGCGTTTGCGCAAGCTGCCGTTCGATCTGGCCAGCGCTTGAGCCGCACTGGATGGCACTGGTAGGGATATTGCTGGCAGCCGGGCGGGGTAGGCGTTTCGATCCGTCCGGCGTACAAAACAAACTGCTGCAACCGCTGGAGAATGGCGACGCCGTCGTCGCGGCCAGCGCAAGGAACATGCTGGCCGCGCTGCCGCGCGTGGTGGCCGTGGTCCGCCCGGACGACGGCCAGGTGGCGGCGCTGCTGGGCCGCCTGGGGTGCGAGGTGCGCGTGTGCGCGGACGCCGATCTTGGCATCGCCGCCTCGCTGACGACGGCGGTCGACTACACCCGGGGCGCGGAAGGCTGGCTGATCGGCCTGGGCGACATGCCCCACGTGCAGCCTGATACCATGCGGGCCCTGGCCGCGACCATCGAACGGGGCGCCCGCATCGCGGCGCCCATCCATGAAGGACGGCGCGGCAATCCGGTCGCCTTCAGCAGTTATCATTTGCCGTTGCTGCTGGCGCTGGAAGGCGACCAGGGCGCGCGCGAGATTTTAAAAAGCCATGCGGTGAGCGAACTGGTAGTCGACGATGTCGGCGTGGTGCGCGATATCGATACGCCGGGCGATTTGTAAAACAAGGACCGAGATGAAGAAACCTAACAAGAATACCCCGGCGATCGCCTACAGCATCGTCGGACACGACCTGGCCGCCCACCTGTTCCACGTCACGCTGACGGTGGACGCGCCGGCCGAAGGCGGCCAGGTGTTCGCCTTGCCGGCCTGGATCCCTGGCAGCTACATGATCCGCGAATTCTCGCGCAACATCGTGCGTATCCGCGCCGAGTCGGATGGCCAGCCGGTGGCGCTGGCCAAGCTGGATAAGCACTCGTGGCAGGCCGCGCCGCTGAAGGACCACGCGGCCTCGCTGACGCTGCATTACGAAGTCTATGCCTGGGATATGTCGGTGCGCGCCGCGCATCTGGACCAGAACCACGCCTTCTACAACGGCACCAGCGTGTTCCTGCGCGTGCTGGGCCAGGAAGACCTGCCGCACGTGGTGGACATCCAGCGCCCGGCCGACGAAGCGGCCAAGACCTGGCGCGTGGCGACCTCGCTGCCGGAGCTGAAAGCGAAACGTTATGGTTTTGGCACCTACATCGCGTCGAACTACGACGAGTTGATCGACCACCCGGTGGAGCAGGGCGACTTCGCGCTGGCCACGTTCAAGGCGCACGGCATCCCGCACGACATCGTCATCAGCGGCCGGGTGCCGAACCTGGACCTGCCGCGCCTGAGCGCCGACCTGAAAAAGATCTGCGAAACCCAGATCGCCTTCTTCGAACCGAAGTCCAAGAAGGCGCCGATGGACCGCTACGTCTTCATGACGCAGGCCGTCGGCGACGGTTACGGCGGGCTGGAACACCGCGCCTCGACGGCGCTGATCTGCGCCCGCGCCGACCTGCCGAGCACGGCGTCGGCCGGCAAGGAGATCAGCGACGGTTATCTGCAATACCTGGGCCTGTGCAGCCATGAATACTTCCATACCTGGAATGTGAAGCGCATCAAGCCGGCGGCATTTGCTCCATATAACCTGCAGGTCGAGAATTACTCGCCGCTGCTTTGGCTGTTTGAGGGCTTCACCAGCTATTACGACGATTTGATGCTGGTGCGCGCCGGTGTTATCGCCGAACCGGCTTATTTCAAATTGCTGGGTAAAACCATCGGCAGCGTATTGCGCGGCAGCGGCCGCACCAAGCAAAGCGTGGCTGATTCCAGTTTTGATGCCTGGGGTAAATATTATCGCCAGGACGAGAATGCGCCGAATTCAATCATCAGTTATTACACCAAAGGTTCGCTGATCGCGCTGGCGCTGGATTTGAGTATCCGCGCTAAAACCGGCGGCAAGAAATCGCTGGACGATGTCATGCGCGCATTATGGCAGCGTTATGGCCGCGATTTTTACGAGGGCGGTGGACGTGGAGTTACTCCGGCCGAAGTGGAAGCATTATTCGATGAAATCAGCGGCGGCCGCTTCAAGCCATTCTTCGATAAATATATCCGTGGTACGGAAGATCTGCCGTTGGCGAAAATGCTGGCGCCTTTCGGCGTCAAATATAATGACGAGCGCAAATCGGCCAAGCCCAGCCTCGATGTTAATCTCGGCAAGGACGGTAACGACTGCAAATTATCCAGCGTGCACGAGAATGGCGCCGCGCATCGGGCGGGATTATCGGCAGGCGATATATTGATGGCGGTCGATGGATTGCGCGTCACCGCCGCCAATCTGGAAACGCTGCTATCCCGCTATGGCGTGGGATCGGAAATTGAAATCCACGCCTTCCGCCGCGACGAATTAATGACCTTCACCGCCACGCTGCAAGGCGACCGGGTTCCGGGCATCAGCCTGTCGCTGGACCCGGCCGGCAAGAAATCCACCGGCCCGTTACGGCCCAGCGCAGCGCGTTAATTTCACGTCCGGGGCGAGTCCCCGGATTTTTTTGCCCTGTTCATGCCAGAAATTGGCACGTACTAGCCATATTCCGGCATGTGTTGGGGCATTACGGGGTTGGTGTAGGTTTAATCCTACGCCTCGCTCTGGTTCTGGTTTAGAATTTGGCTGACCTTTTCTGCCCGAGGATAGACCCGCAAGTGTTCCAACTTGATTCCGCCACGATTATCCTGATGTCGACGCTGATGGCCGGCGCGATGAGTGTCGTCCTTTATTCCGCCCACGTCAGTTTTCCAGCTGAGATCAAGGGCTTGAATTATTGGGCGGCGGGATTGGTATCGCTGGCTTGCGGCGCGTTTCTATTCAGCTTGAGGCATAGCGTCTTCAACGAAACGCTGGTATTGCTTGGCGCTAATTCGGCCCTGGTTTGGGGCGTGGGCCTGGCGATGATCGGTACCCGGAAATTTTATGGGCTGGCGCCGTCCTGGTGGTTATTTCATCTGGTTTGGTTATTGGCCATGCTGGGGGTTGGATATTGGTTGTTAATTCAGCCGCTTTTTGCCGCGCGCGTCGCCGTATTCTCTTTCCTGGTTTCGATATTTTATATAAACCAGATTCTGGTGGTGTGGCGTCACGGGGAACGTCATTTTTCCACCATATTCTTCGGTTCGTTATTGCTGTTTCAAACGCTGGTGGTATTAACGCGAGGCATACTGGCGTTATTATTTGGCGGCGTCCAGGTTAATTTGACGGCTGTCGGGCCATTTCAAAGTATTTATCTGGCGGCCGGCCAATTCATGGTGTTGCTGCTGGCGGTGGGTTTTAAGGCGGTAACCACCCGGCGTCTGCAAGCCATCCTGGAACGCCGCTCCACGCTCGATCCCCTGACTCAGGTTTTAAACCGGCGCGGTTTTGCCGATATTTACGCCAAAGAGCATGCGTTGATGCGGCGTGAATCCACCGCCATGACGATGCTCAGCATCGATCTGGATTATTTTAAGAAGATTAATGACTGCTACGGCCACGCTACCGGCGACCGGGTTTTAGTCGATGTGGCGCAAGTAATCGGCAAGGCGCTGCGAGTATCCGATCACGTCGCCCGTTTTGGCGGCGAAGAGTTTATTGTTTTGCTGCCGGTGACCGGCGTGGACTGGGCCCGCGATATCGCCGAGCGCATCCTGGCGGCCGTGCGCGAACCGGGCCGCGGAGACTTGCCTGCCTATACCGTCAGTATTGGAATTGCTTGCCAGACAAGTTCCGATGAGGACTTGGACGCCATCCTGATGCGCGCGGACGAGGCGCTATATCGCGCCAAGGAACGGGGACGCGACTGTATCGAGATCGCGCCCACGCCGGTGCCGCCCTTGAAGGCGATTAAAGCTTAGTTGAACAGGCGCGCCAGTTCCGCACCCGGATCGGGCGCGCGCATGAAGGCTTCGCCGACCAGGAAGGCGTGCACATTCGCCTCGCGCATGCGTTTGACGTCGTCCGGCACCATGATGCCGGATTCGGTGATGACCAGTTTATCGGCCGGAATGCGGTCCAACAGGCCCAGTGTATTCTCCAGCGACACCTCGAAAGTGCGCAGATTGCGGTTATTGATGCCCAACAGCGCGGTTTTCAGGCGCAGCGCGGCGGTCAGTTCGTCGCCGTCGTGGGTTTCCACCAGCACGCCCATGCCCAGTTCGTGGGCGCAGGCTTCCATTTCCGCCATCAGCCCATGGTCCAGCGCCGAGACGATCAGCAGGATGGCGTCGGCGTCCATCGCGCGGGCCTCGTAGATCTGGTACATGTCGATCATGAAGTCTTTGCGCAGCACCGGCAGCGAGCAAGCGGCGCGCGCCTGCTGCAGATACGCCACCGAACCCTGGAAGAACTGCTCGTCCGTTAGCACGGACAGGCACGCGGAGCCATGGGCCTCGTAGCTGGCGGCGATATCGGCGGGGCGGAAATCGGCGCGCAGCACGCCTTTGGACGGCGACGCCTTTTTCACTTCGGTGATCACGCCAGCCTTGCCGGCGGCGATCTTCCCGCGCAGGCTGGCCTCGAAGCCGCGCAGGCCGGCGCGCAGTTCGGCGTTGTTCTCAACGTCGGCGCGCAGGCTGGCGAGGCTGCGGTGTTTTTTTGCGGCGGCGACTTCGTCGGCTTTGACTGCAAGGATTTTATTCAGGATGTCGGACATGGTGAGCCTAAGTTTAATGTTGTTCGGCCAGCGCCAGGCGCAGGCCGAGAGCCAGGAACAGGCCGCCCGTCACGCGGTTCAGCCACAGGGCCACCAGCGGCTTGACCTTCAGGCGCGCGCTGGCGAAGGCGGTGAAGATGGCCAGGCCGTTACACCACAACATACCGTTGAAATTGAAAACGCAGCCCAGGACGATGAAGGCTAGCGGCTTGCTGGCGGAATCGGCCGAAATAAACTGCGGGACGAAGGCCAGGAAGAACAAGGCCACCTTCGGGTTCAGGACATTGGTCAGGAAACCCTGGAAGAAGATTTTACGATACGCCAGTGGTTGCGCCGCGCCGCGCACGGCGATGTCGGCGGCCGCCGCGTCATCGGCTTCGGTGCGCAGCCTGGCGCGCAGCATGCCGATGCCGACGTAGACGATGTATGCCGCGCCTACCCACTTCACCGCCGTGAACGCGGCGGCGGACGTCGCCAGCAGCGCCGACAAACCCAACGCCGCAGCGATAATGTGGATCATGGTGCCTGCGCCGATGCCCAGCGCGGCGGCCGAACCGGCGCGCCAGCCCTGGGTGGCGCTGCGCGTCATGATCAGCAGCGAATCGGGGCCGGGCATGATGTTCAGCAGCAGCCCGGAGATGATAAACAACGTCAGATCGTGGATGCCGAACATGCTGGCCGCCCTTAGTTGGTATTGCCGAGGCTTTGCGTGACCTGCACGAACTGCTCGACCTTGCGCATCGCGTCGCCGGAGCTGACGGCTTTGCGCGCGCGCGCCAGGCCGTCCTCGATCGAGCTGGCCACGCCGGCCGCGTACAGCGCGGTGCCCGCGTTGAGCGCCACGATATCGTAGGCCGCGCCAGGCTCGCCGCGCAGCGCCTCCATCATTTTCGCTTTCGACTCCGCCGCATCGGCCACCTTCAGGTTGCGGCTGGCGATCATCTGCAGGCCGAAGTCCTCGGGATGGATTTCGTATTCGCGGATCTCGCCGTTAACCAGTTCGCCGACCAGCGTGCCGGCGCCCAGCGAGACCTCGTCCATATTGTCGCGGCCATAGACCACGATGGCGTGCTGCGCGCCCAGGCGCTGCAGCACCCGCACCTGGATACCCACCAGGTCGGCGTGGAACACGCCCATCAGGATATTCGGCGCGCCGGCCGGATTGGTCAGCGGCCCCAGGATGTTGAAGATGGTGCGCACGCCCAGCTCGCGGCGCACCGGCGCCGCATGCTTCATGGCCGCGTGGTGGTTGGGCGCGAACATGAAGCCGATGCCGGTCTGCGCGATCGATTGCGCGATCTGCTCGGGCTTGAGGTTGATGTTGGCGCCCAGCGATTCGATCACGTCGGCGCTGCCGGACGACGACGACACGCTGCGCCCGCCGTGCTTGGCCACGCGCGCGCCGGCCGCAGCGGCGACGAACATCGACGCGGTGGAGATGTTGAAGGTGTGCGCGCCGTCGCCGCCGGTGCCGACGATGTCGAGCAGGCCGGTGGTGTCGGCCATCGGCACCTTGGTGGAGAACTCGCGCATCACCTGCGCGGCGGCGGCGATCTCGCCGATGGTTTCCTTCTTCACGCGCAGGCCCATGGTCAGGGCGGCGATCATGGTCGGCGACATTTCGCCGGACATGATCTGGCGGAACAGGTGCAGCATCTCGTCGTGGAAAATCTCGCGGTGTTCGATGCAGCGCAGCAGTGCTTCTTGATGGGTGATAGGCATGGCTATTCCTTCTCTGAATTTGGGCGTGGGCGCGCGCGGCGGCGCGCCGGTACGAACAGCGCTGGTCAGCGGACCAGGAAGTTCTTCAACAGTGCGTGGCCGTGTTCCGACAGGATGGACTCGGGGTGGAACTGCACGCCCTCGATGTCGTAATCCTTGTGGCGCACGCCCATGATTTCACCGTCGTCCGTCCACGCCGTGACCTCAAGGCAGGACGGCAGCGAGCTGCGCTCGATGGCCAACGAGTGATACCGGATCACCGTGAAGGGGGAGGGCAGGTCCTTGAAGACGCCCACGCCCGTATGCGCGATTAAAGAAGTTTTGCCATGCATGACCTGCTTGGCGCGGATGACTTTTCCGCCGAACGCTTCGCCGATGGCCTGGTGGCCCAGGCACACGCCCAGTATCGGCTTCTTGCCGGCGAAGTGCTTGAGCACCTCGATCGAAATACCGGCTTGCGACGGATCTTTCGGGCCGGGCGAAATGCAGATGTGGTCCGGGTTCAGCGCTTCGATTTCCGCGATCGTGATTTCGTCGTTGCGGTACACGCGCACATCCTCACCCAGCTCGCCGAAGTACTGCACGATGTTGTAGGTGAAGGAGTCGTAGTTGTCGATCATTAGCAGCATCTCAGATCTCCCCATCCAGGCCATCTTGCACTTGTTCGGCGGCGCGCAGCACGGCGCGCGCCTTGTTTTCAGTTTCCTGCCATTCCATCTCCGGTATCGAATCGGCGACGATGCCGGCGGCGGCCTGCACGTGCAGCATGCCGTCCTTGATCACGCCGGTGCGGATCGCGATCGCCACGTCCATCTCGCCGCCGAAGGACAGGTAGCCGCAGGCGCCGCCGTAGATGCCGCGCTTGGAGATTTCCAGTTCGTCGATGATTTCCATCGCGCGCACTTTCGGCGCGCCGGTCAGCGTGCCGGCCGGGAAGGTGGCGCGCAGCACGTCCAGGTTGGAGAGGCCGGCTTTCAGCTTGCCCTCGACGTTGGAGACGATGTGCTGCACATGCGAGTATTTTTCGATGACCAGGCGGTCGGTGACCTTGACGCTGCCGATCTCGGAGATGCGGCCCAGGTCATTGCGCGCCAGGTCGATCAGCATCACGTGTTCGGCGATTTCTTTCGGATCGGCCAGCAGTTCCGTGGCCAGTTCGGCATCGCGCTCCGGCGTCGCACCGCGCGGGCGGGTGCCGGCGATGGGGCGCAGCGTGACTCTCTTCTCGCCGTCCGGCAGCGTCTCGTTGCGGACCAAAATCTCCGGCGAGGCGCCGACGATCTGCATGTCGCCGAAATTGTAGAAGTACATATACGGCGACGGATTCAGCGAACGCAGCGCGCGGTACAGCGACAGCGGCGAATCGACGTAAGGCTTGCGCAGGCGCTGGCCGATCTGCACCTGCATCAAGTCGCCGGCCATCACGTATTCGTGGGCCTTGGCGACCGCCTTCAGGTAGTCCTCTTTCGGGAAGTCGCGCGTGATGTCGGTGCGAACCGAGGCGCTGGTCACCGGTGCGTCGAGGCCGCGGCGCAGCATCATGCGCAGGTCTTTCAGGCGCTGGCGCGCTTTGGCGTACGACTCCGGCTGCGTGGTGTCGGCGTAGACGATCAGATATAGCTTGCCGGACAGGTTGTCGATGACGGCCAGTTCCTCGGTCACCATCAGCTGGATGTCGGGCAGGCCCAGGTCATCCTTGGGCTGCGAGTGGGCCAGCGTTTTTTCGATATGGCGCACCGTGTCGTAGCCGAAGTAGCCGGCCAGGCCGCCGCAGAAGCGCGGCATGCCGGGACGCAGCGCGACCTTGAAGCGCTTCTGGTAGGCCTCGATGAATTCGAGCGGGTTGCCTTCGTGGGTCTCGATCACCGTGCCGTTCTTGACGATTTCGGTGCGCGTGCCGAAGTTGCGCAGCACCGTCGTCGCGGGCAGGCCGATGAAGGAGAAGCGGCCGAAACGCTCGCCGCCGACCACCGATTCAAGCAGGAAGGTGTTCTTGCCGGCGTTCTGGGTCTGGGCCAGTTTCAGGTACAGCGTGAGCGGGGTTTCGAGGTCGGCGAAGGCTTCGGCGATCAGCGGGATGCGGTTGTAGCCGTCGGTGGCCAACGATTTGAATTCGAGTTCGGTCATGTCTTCTCTCCATGCCGCCAAGGGCGTGGTTGTGGCTTGGCGGTGGTTTGTCAAAAAACCTGTCGGACGCGCGGATGCGGACGACAGCAATCAGTTCGGCTCAGTTTTGCCAGGATTGCCAGC
Organism: Duganella vulcania; assembly: GCF_009857655.1. NCBI lineage: Bacteria > Pseudomonadati > Pseudomonadota > Betaproteobacteria > Burkholderiales > Oxalobacteraceae > Duganella > Duganella vulcania. Next base: position 6,498 of record NZ_WWCX01000046.1, on the reverse strand, counting down.
GTCGCCAAAGCCAGGCCTCAATCGAGCCGGTTTGGTTGACGTTGTGTTTTTTGGTGAGAGACATGTTGGTCAGGTTAGTTCAGCTAAGGGTTAGTTTTGCGAACGTATCAGGCTGGACGCTTCCAGCAATGTGGCTACTATACCATCGGAATCCGTTTTGTGTATAGCTTCTCCGTGATTGTAACCGTAAGGTACCGTCAACACCGGGCAACCCGCTGCCCGTGCGGCTTGCGCGTCGTTCGAGGAGTCGCCGATGGCCACCACCTGCGCCGGCGCCAGGCCGAAATCGGCGCACACCGTTTGCAGCGGCAGCGGATCGGGTTTCTTGCGCGGCAGCGAATCGCCGCCGTAGACCACGTCGAAAAATCCGTCCAGGCCTTTCAGTTTGAGCAGCGGCGCGGCGAACGCGATTGGCTTGTTGGTTACACAGGCCAGGCGCAGGCCCTGCGCCTTCATCGCCGTCAGGCCTTCGACCACGTCCGGATACAGCGCGCTGTGGTCGCCGTTGATGCCCAGGTAGTGGCGCTGGTAGGCGTCCATCGCCGCGTCGAAATGCGCTTCCACGCGGGCCGCGTCCCAGTCCAGTCCCAGCACGGAGCGGATCAGGTTCTCGGAGCCTTTGCCGACCATCAGCGCGATCTGGTCCTGCGAGATCGGTTGCAGGTCCAGCTCCGCGCGCATGCCGTTGATCGCGACGTGGAAGTCGGGGATCGTGTCCAGCATGGTGCCGTCGAGGTCGATGATTGCGGCGCGTACGCCTGCCAGCACGCCCATGTTTACACCGTCGCCAGTTGGGCGCGCATGGCGTCGATGACGGCCTTGTAGTCCGGCTTGCCGAAGATGGCGGAGCCGGCCACGAAGGTGTCCGCGCCTGCCGCCGCGGCTGCCGCGATGTTGTCGATCTTGATGCCGCCGTCCACTTCCAGCAGGATGTCGCGGCCCGATTCGTCGATCAGGCGGCGCGCTTCGGCGATCTTCTTCAGCGCCTGCGGAATGAAGGACTGGCCGCCGAAGCCTGGGTTGACGGACATGATCAGGATCATGTCGATCTTGTCCATCACGTGTTCCAGGTAGCTCAGCGGCGTGGCCGGGTTGAACACCAGGCCGGCCTTGCAGCCGTGGTCGCGGATCAGCTGCAGCGAGCGGTCGATGTGGTCCGACGCCTCAGGGTGGAAGGTGATGATGTTGGCGCCAGCCTTGGCGAAGTCGGGAATGATGCGGTCGACCGGCTTGACCATCAGGTGCACGTCGATCGGCACTTGCACGTGCGGGCGGATCGCTTCGCACACCAGCGGGCCGATGGTCAGGTTCGGAACATAATGGTTGTCCATCACGTCAAAGTGAATGATGTCCGCGCCGGCGGTGACGACGTTGCGGACCTCTTCACCCAGGCGGGCGAAATCGGCGGACAAAATGCTGGGAGCGATGCGGAAAGTGGTCATGGCTTAGGGCTGGCAAGAAAAAAGATGCGCTATTTTACGCTGCCCGGCGCGACCTCACCGATTTTCAGCCGCGCCGTCCTTGCATACGGGGCGGATTTGCGGTGCAATGGGGGTCTGACGATATACAATCGCCAATTTTGCATAGAGCGATTACGCTTTTACCAAGCCTTAAGGAATTTCGATGGCCACTTACGAATTTACTGTGTCGGTCAGAACCCAGTACCTGCCGGATCAATCGGACCCGGATCGCACCAATTTCGTGTTCACGTATTCGATCACGATCAAGAATACCGGCACGGTGGCGGCGCAGCTGATTTCGCGCCACTGGGTCATCACCGACGCCAACAACCACGTGGAAGAGGTGCGCGGACTGGGCGTGGTCGGCCATCAGCCGCTGCTGCAGCCCGGCGAGCATTTCGAGTACACCAGCGGCACGGCGCTGCAAACCCAGCAAGGCTCGATGGTTGGTGAATACTTCTGCGTGGCCGAGGACGGCCATCAGTTCGAAGTCAAGATCCCGGAGTTCGTGCTGTCGCTGCCGCGCACGCTGCACTGATTACTTCGGCTCGTTTTCCTGGTCCGGCGGGGGCAGCTGTTTAGTCTTGCCCTTGCCTTGGTACATGGTCCACCAGACGATGAACACCAGCAGGAAAAACGCCACGCATGCTTCTATCATTAAGACCCACATAGCCATCCTTATGTCATTAACTAGCCGTAGTCTACTCGTTCCGCTGACCATCGTCGCGCTTTCCCTGGCCGCCTGTACCACCACGCCGCCGCCAGCCCAGGCGCCCGCGCCTGCCGTGACGCCACCAGTCACGCCGCCGGTCACGCCTCCGGTCGTACCGCCGGTGCCGCCCAAGCCGGCCGCGCTGCAGATGGTGCCGGCCACCTTCGCTTCGCTGCCGGGCTGGGACAAGGACGATGTGCGCGCGGCCTGGCCGGCGTTCATGTCCTCGTGCTCGGTGCTGGTCAAGCAGCCGAACTGGAAGGAGTCCTGCACCATCGCGCGCACCGTCAACGGCGGCGACGAGCAGGCGATCCGCACCTTCTTCGAGGCGTTCATGGAGCCGAACCAGGTAATCGCGCCGGACGGCGCCACCGACGGCCTGATCACCGGCTACTACGAACCGTTGTTGCGCGGTGCGCGCAAGAAGGGCGGCCCGTACCAGACGCCGCTCTACAAGGTGCCGGACGATATGCTGACCATCGACCTGGCCAGCGTGTACCCGGAGCTGAAGGGCATGCGCCTGCGCGGCAAGCTGGTCGGCAAGAAGGTGGTGCCATATGCGACCCGCGCCGATATCGAGAAGGCGGACTTCAGTGGCAAGGAGCTGCTGTGGGTGGACGATCCGGTGGAGTCCTTCTTCCTGCAGGTGCAGGGCTCGGGCCGCGTGCAGCTGACCGACACGCAGGAAACCGTGCGCGTGGCGTATGCGGACCAGAACGGCCATCCGTATAAATCAATCGGCAAGTACCTGGTGGAGAAGGGCGAGCTGACGCTGGAACAGGCGTCGGCGCAGGGCATCAAGGCATGGATCGCCGGCCATCCCACGCGCATGCAGGAGCTGTTCAATGTGAATCCGAGCTATGTGTTCTTCCGGGAGGAGCGCCTGCCCGATCCGAAGGTAGGACCGAAAGGTTCGCTGGGCGTGCCGTTGACGCCGTCGCGTTCGGTGGCGGTCGACGCGTCGCAATTGCCGCTGGGTGCGCCGGTGTTCCTGTCGACCACCATGCCGAACAGCGATATCCCGCTGCAGCGCCTGGTCATGGCACAGGACACGGGCGGGGCGATCCGTGGCGCGATCCGTGTCGATTACTTCTTCGGCTTCGGCACGGAGGCGTCGGAGAACGCGGGCCGCATGAAGCAGCGCGGCAATGTCTGGGTGCTGCTGCCGAAGCAGCCGCTTTAACGCAGGACCATCACGGGCAGCGTGGTGTGGGCCAGCACCTTCTGCGTCTCGCTGCCCAGGAACAGCCGGTTCAAGCCGCGCCGTCCGTGCGACGCCATCATGATGATGTCGCATTCAAACTTCTTGGCCGCCTCGACGATTTCTTCGTAAGGGCTGGGCGACATCGTCACCACGCCCTCGAACGGAACTTCCGCGGCGCGCGCGGCGGCAGCCACTTTGTCAATGTGATGCCGGGCGGCGTTCTGCATCTGCGTGGCGAACTGGCCGGAATCGATGACCGCGCCGCTGTCGCCCATGGACGCGAACGGCAGCGGCGTGATGACGGTGATCGCGACCAGGCGCGCCTGATTAAGTTGGGCAAACTGGACCGCCATCGCGGTGGCTTTGTCGGACAGCTCGGAGCCGTCGGTGGGCAGCAGGATGGACTTGAACATGGCGTACTCCAATGTAGGGAACACAAAAACAGCCTAATGATTTAGAACGTTCGACGGCGCACGTTAGGACGTTGCAGGCGCCGTATGTTGCTGTACGTTGCGCATGGACGAGGCCATCGCAACAGTCAGCGCGATGCCGCCCACCGCCACGCAGGCCATGCCGGTGCGGATGCTGAAGTGCTCGCCGATATAGCCGGCCGCCAGCGCGCCGATCGGCGCGGTCGCCACGGTCAGGAAGCGCATGGTCGAGACCATGCGGCCCAGGTAGGCGTCCGGCGTGACTTTCTGGCGCATCGTCATATATGGCATGAAAAACAGCATCACGCCGCAATCGAGGAACAGCGACAGGCCGCCGCACGCCACCGCGCTGGCGGTCGGGCTGCCGAACAGGTTGGCCGGGATCATCGGCATGGCGGCGAACGCGAAGGCGGTCAGGCCCAGGCCGGTCAACATGGTTGCGCCGGGGCCGAAGCGCGTGTTCAGCGGCTTCAATAAGAGTGAACTCATCAGTACGCCGACGCCACCGACCATCTGCGCCATGCCCAGCATGCCGGCCGTCATGCCCAGTTCGCGCGTGGAGAACAGCACGCTGAGCGCGGCGAAACCATAGAACAGCATATGCCACACGCCCGCTCCCCAGGCCAGCGTGCGCAGCAGCGGCTGGCCCCAGATGAACAGCAGGCCGTCGTGGATGTCGCGCAGTGGATGCTTGTTGGACGGCGCCGGCTTGGGATCGTTGGCATTCAGGTTACGCAGCAGCAGGATGGAAATCACAAAGCCGATGGCGTTCAGCATGACGGCGAACGGTGCGGTCAGCCATTGGATCAGCACGCCTGCGACGCCGGGCGCGATCAGGCGCGAAGCCGAGTCGGTGGCGGCGAACTTGGATTGCGCGTCGGTCAGTCGGTCGCGTCCGATCAGGTTGGTGAGGAAGATCTGTTCCGCGCCGCCGCCCACCACCGAGCAGGCGCCGCTGATAAAGGAGACCACATACATCCATTCGATGGACAGCCGCCCCAGCCAGTAAGCCAGCGGGATGCTGGCCAGTGTGAGCGCCATGATCGCCTTGCTGCCCAGGAGTACCGGCAGCTTGCGGTTGCGGTCCAGGAAGACGCCGGCCGGCAAGGCCAGCAGCGCGAACGGAATTGCCGCGGATGCGCCAAGCATGCCCATCTGCGCCGGCGTCGCGTGCAGCAGCAGGACCGAGCACAGCGGCAGGGCCAGCGCGCTGATATAGGCGCCGAAGCCGTTGAGGATGGCGCTGGACCAGTAGCGCATGAAGTCGCCGTTGCGCAGCAGGGCGTCACTGTCCAGCTTATTGCTCAGGTGGCGGCGTAAGACGGTAAAAATAGGAGGCTCTTAAAAGCAGGTTGCTATCGTTCAATGATACCAGCGCGGGAGTTAGGCGCTACAATCCTTCAGGAATATTCCACTGTGAAGGAGACACCGATGCAATATGAAGACCTGATCGTTGAAGTGCACGATAAAGTAGCCCTGATCCGCCTGAACCGTCCGAAGGCGCTGAATGCGCTGAACGACCGCATGATGAACGAGCTGGGTGATGCCTTATATAAGTTCGATGCCGATCCGGCCATTGGCTGCATCGTGCTGACCGGCAGCGAGAAAGCCTTTGCCGCCGGCGCGGATATCGCCGCCATGGCGGACTACACCTATGTGGATACCTATCGCGACAACTACATCACCCGCAACTGGGAGCACATTCTGCGCATCCGCAAGCCGGTGGTGGGTGCCGTGGCCGGCTACGTGCTGGGTGGCGGCTGCGAGCTGGCGATGATGTGCGATTTCCTGATCGCTGCCGATACCGCCAAGTTCGGTCAGCCGGAAATCAAGGTTGGCGTCACGCCTGGCGCCGGTGGGACCCAGCGCCTGCCGCGTACCATCGGCAAGGCCAAGGCGATGGACATGCTGCTGACCGCACGCACCATCGACGCGGTGGAGGCGGAGCGCATCGGCCTGGTGTCGCGCGTGGTGCCGGCCGATAAGCTGATCGAGGAAGTGCTGACTGCGGCGAAGCAGATCGCATCGATGCCGACGTCGGTGGCGATGATGATTAAAGACTCCGTCAATCGCGCGTTCGAAACCACGCTGACGGAAGGTGTCAATTATGAACGCCGCCTGTTCCAGGCTGCCTTTGGCACGCCTGCGCAGAAAGAAGGCATGCATGCCTTCCTCGAAAAGCGCTTGCCAAACTTCGAGGGTCTTTGATATAGTTCGCCTCCCCGCAAAACGGTGCATGCAAATGCAGTGTTGAGTGGGGAGAAAAAGTTTTTTAGTACGGGGTACTAAAAAACGGGGTTGACGAAACGATCTAAACGCTTCATACTCTTTCTTCTTCGCTGACGGACACAACGCTTCGCAGCAAACGCAGTACCGAATAAGTTCTTTAAAAATTAACAGTCGATAAGTGTGGACGTTTGATGAAAGTGCACAGCAGACTAGTTCTGCTGATACTTAAAATATCAAATGTTCACAAGAAGTAATGAAATAGGCGCTATGAAAATAGTGGCCTGTCAGTATTTTGAGTGAGCGACCCGTCAGCAATGACGGTGACACGAAAGTGTCAAATAAACAGAGATTAAACTGAAGAGTTTGATCCTGGCTCAGATTGAACGCTGGCGGCATGCCTTACACATGCAAGTCGAACGGCAGCGCGGGGCAACCTGGCGGCGAGTGGCGAACGGGTGAGTA
>NZ_WWCX01000045.1:0-54262 GCF_009857655.1 Duganella vulcania | reverse complement strand
CATGCAACTCGAAGGCTTGCAGTCGCTATGTGATGCTCAGCCTGCACGGCTGTCGGCCGTCATTAACTGAGCGGGAGCCCAGCCTCCCAGGAATCACAACTCATACACCACTCCGTGGGACGCGATCCGGTGATCAGCTCCTGTCCAAAAAAAGGAATCGCCCCGGCGGTCCAATCTGCGCCTTTGGTTCTCGCCATCTCTTCGCGAGTCTCGGCAGCGACGGTTAGCGCCAAAGCATCTATCTCAAGCTGATTCTGAAAGACTTCCTGCATTGCTTCGTTTAGTACTACGCTTTTAACGATCATTACTGCTCCTAAGTAAAATCCAATTTTGCCGCCGAGGCTGACGCTAGCGACGTTTGTTGGCGTTGAAATGTGCTGCGGTGCGGTTGGCGGACGAGTCTTTTCCAATAACGATTTCGCGTGCTTTCCAGATTCCCCATGCTAGCGCTACTGTCGCGAAAGCATATTGCGCTGGTCGAACTGGTTCAAAAAAAGCAATCCATGTCGGGAGTTGCCACCCCAGCGCAATTGCCAGAACAGTTCCCAATAAATGAGCTGACAGCGCTATCCACAAACCCTTGGTCATCGTTTTCCTTGTATAAAAGTCCTACTAAAAATTTCGTCGCTGCGAGGTCAACGGCCCGGTTGTGCCGCTGTAGCGCATCCAGTCTAGACGACGCACGCTACGGTTTTGCGGTGTAGGCGGCGAGTCGGCTGACTTCTTCGAGTTGATTTTAGTTTATTCAAAGAAACTTTGCAGCGAAAAAATTCATCATTAATAAAGCGACAATGAATCGCGTGCTGGAACGCCTGTTGAACGGTATTTGCGATCATGCTTGGGTTAGCGAGGCATGGTGGCTTACTTGGTGGTCAACGTTTGGTCCGCTGCTGGTTGAGTATTTTCATTACCGCCGCCACCAATTCTCATGAGCTGCCGCCACTTATTCTCATAGGGTGTCGCCACCGATTCTCATAGTTCGCTGACGGCCGTTCTCATGATGTGCCGCCACCCGTTTTCGCAGAGCGCCGTCAACCGCCTGCTCGTAGGCGGCCGCCATTATTCACAGTCCGCACCCTGACGCGTGTCGATGCCGGATCAGCTCTAAGTGCGATGGCGGGTAAGGCTGCAGACATTTAGGAAATATGCGATTGGATTAACGTTAAAACGCCGGATGTAATGGCGTGAGCCCTCCTCAAGTTGCATATTTAAGATGTTAGCTGCACGACGATATCTGCGCTGGCTTGCGGGGTTGAATTCGGGCGAAGGCGCGAGATCCTGATGGTGCGATCAATCCACCACAGGAGGAAGCCATGAAAAGCGACATCACCGTTTTGAAGGACAGCCGGACGCCAGTGCCCACGGTGCTGGGCCAACGTTCCGCGCGTATTCCGACCGCCGGAAAAATCAGGGCCGGAATCAAGGTGCTGACCCGCCGCGCCCAGGACAATGCCCACGCCCGCGACATCTACCAGCGCGGCATCGAAGAGGGGCGCGGTTTCGACGACATCGAACGCGCCCTTGCCCAAGCGCTGCCCGATTTGCAGCACCCCCTCGTCCCCAAGAACGTTCCGTACTTCACCGTGCGTGGCGCCGACTTCCCCAACCCCGAGACCGCGCGACAGATGCTCGATCTATATGGGGAAGATCGCGGCGACGGCGTGCGCCGTCTCTACCGGTTCCCGGTCGTCTTTCCGGCCGACGTGTGGCAGGCGGTGATGCCGCACGACCTGGTGTGCTGGGGCGCCGGCGAGAAGAAGTTCTGGAGCGAATATGCCGCCGATGGCCGTACGCGCCTGTGCAAATGCTACGCGCCGGTGCCGCAGGACCGTACGTCACGCAAGCCGATTCGCATCTTCGGCGGGCGCCGCACGCAGCTTCGCGCCGAGAACAGCGGCATGTGCGACCCGGAATTGTGTCCCGAATACCAGGCTCGCAAATGCAATCTATCAGGGCGCTTCATTTTCTACGTTCCGGGCATCCGGTCCTGCGACGCCTTCGAGCTGCCGACCAACAGCCTGTATTCGATGACGCGCGCGATCGAGAAGTTCGAGGCGCTGGCTTTCCTGCGCGGCGGCCGCATCTCGGGCTTCCTCGATGCGAAGCGCACACCGTTTTACATTTCGAAGGTGGAACGCGAGGTTCCGCACATCGACGAGCAAGGCCGGAGCGTGCGGACCAAGGTGTGGCTGATCGAGATGGAGGCCCCGATCGATGTCGCCGCGTTGCTGAACGTCGGCGACGGTGAGATTGTGCGGGAGGCCGACGCCGCTGCCATGACCTTTGAGGCGCCACCATCGGCAGGTGCGGCCGAAGATCGGGAGCCGTCGGCGCGCGATCACTTCGAACCGGAAGCGAATACGGAGCATGCCGGCACAACGGTGACTGCAGCCGCAGCCCCGATGACCGGCGGCGGTATCGAGGAGGTCGAGGCGATCCTCGGCGTGGTCGACGCCTTCGGCATGGACCGCGGCCGCTTCGAGGCGTTCGCGCAGAAGAGGTGGGGCGCCGGCTGGAAGCGCAACGCCGGTGGACGTTCCCGCGTGTTGGCCGTGCTGGAGGGATGCGAGGACGCGGCCGCGCTGGCGGCCGAGGTCGACGGCGCGCTGGGCGCTGCATCGGAAGCGTGAGGTGTGCGATGGACATTCGGATCGCACATTTCTCCGACCTGCACTATGCCCCGGAAACCCTGGTCGAAGTGGACCGCTGCTTTGCGTACGCGGTGGACGCGGCCATCGGTCGCGGGATCGACGCCGCCGTCATCTCCGGCGACGCCACCGACCACGCGCAGAACCTGCATTCGCCGGCCGTCGATGCGCTCGGCCGCAATGTGCGCAGGCTGGCCGACCACTGCCCGGTGCTGATACTACAAGGGACGTTCTCGCACGAGCCGCCCGGCACCTTGAACGTCTTCCGGCATTTCGGCGGCCGTTATCCCGTGCACGTGGCAGACCGGCTGCAGCAAGTCGCGCTCGATGGTGAGGGAAGCTGGCGCGTTTCCGATGGATGGCGTTTCGATGCGCTCCCCGATGGCACGCGGGCGCTGTTTTCCGCACTGCCGACCGTGAACAAGGCGGTGGTCGCTGCGGCGGCCGGCGCGGCGTCTGCAGCGGAGGAGGTGGGCACGCAGCTGTCCACCCTGTTGCGCGGCTATGGCTGTATCAATGATGGGGCGCGCGGGCTGGGCATCCCCACGGTCGGCGTGGCGCACGGCACTGTTCACGGCAGCACCAACGAGCATGGCGTGCCGATGGCCGGCAACGACCACGAATTCACGACCGGAGCGCTGTTCGCGGCGCGCGCCAGCGCGTTCATGCTGGGGCATATCCACCTGCACCAGTCATGGGAAAGCAATGGGCGCCTGGTCGCCTACGCCGGCTCGCCGGCGCGGCTGCATTACGGCGAGGAGGGCGACAAGGGATTCCTGATCTGGACCGTTGGCGCGGCAGGCAGTCGCTTTGAGCGGATCGCCACGCCGGCGCGGCGCACGATCGACCTGTGTTTCGACGGTCCGCCAGATCCCGCCTGTATCCGCGCGCGCATCGATGAACTGGATGTCGAAGGGGCGTTCATTCGGGTGCGCTGGCAAGTGTCGGAGGCGGAGCGCGACCAGGTCGACCGTGGCGCGCTGCTGGCCGCGTTGACCGGCGCGGCGCAGGTCAAGCTGGAAGGGCGGGTGCTGCCGGTGCAGATCGCGCGCATGGCGGGCATTTCCCGGATGGGACTGCGCGATCGCATCACCGTCTGGGCCGAAGCCGCCGGCGAAGAGGCCGCGCCATTGCTGTCGTGCGTGGAGTGGCTGGCTGCGCGCGATACCGAGTCGATCGCCCGGACGATACTTTCAAGCGGAGCGGCCCCGGTTCGGCGGGAAGTGAACCGCGCCGCCATGATCACTGTAGAGGAGGGCGCGTCATGAAGCCAGTTTCGTTGTACCTGAGAGGTTTTCGCGGCATCCGTGACGGCTTGGGCCGCGACGAGCTGTCGCTGGACCTGGCCGCTCTGACGGAGGGGGCGCAGCTGATCGCCATTTGCGGCGCGAACGGACGTGGCAAGACGACGGTGCTGGACAACCTGACCCCGTATCCGACCATGCCGTCGCGCGCCGGCGGCGACGGCAGCGGGGCCTTCTCCTACTATGACCACGTGTTCCTGCCGGAGAGCCTGAAGGATCTGGTGTGGGAGCACGGTGGCCGACGCTACCGCTCCCAGCTCGTCATCCGCAACGAGAGCCGGCGCCGGACCGAAGCCTATCTGCATGTGCTGGAGAATGCGCGCTGGTGCCCTGTCAGGACCGACGACGGGACGGTCGCCGACGGAAAGATGGAAACGTACATGCGGTGCCTCGACGCGGTGCTGGGGGCCGAGCGCACATTCTTCGTGTCGGCGTTCGCGGCGCAGGGACGGCGCCAGCTCTGCGCGTACCGCACCGGCGAAGTCAAGGCGCTGCTGGCCGATCTGCTGGGATTGGAGGACATCCGCTGCAAGGGACAACAGGCGGCGGAAGTGGTCAAGCTGCTGCGGGTTGGATTGGGCGCCGCGCGCGACGAATTGTCGGCGGCGGCGCTGGACATGGATGCGGCGAAGCTTGACGGCGCGCGGCTTCCGGCCATTGTCCGCGACATCGCGGCCGCGCAGGCACGGCGGTCGTCAACCCTCCGGAGTATCGATGTGTTGCACAAGACCTTGGCGAGGCTGGAGGCCGAGCGCGCCCAGTTGGCCGATCGTGCGGCCAACCGTGCAGCGTTGCAGACGGAGTTGGCCGGCCTGACCGCCTCGATGGCCCGGCAGGCGTCCGAACACGCGGCTGACCGCCAGCGGGAAGCAGGGCGACTGGCGCGCCTGCAACGCGAGGCGCAATCTCGTTGCGCGGACCAGCGGCGCGCCCGTGCGGCGATCGACGCGCAACGCGGGCTGGCGTGTGCTGTGATGGGCGAGGCCGGCGGGATCCGCCGCGCGTCGCGTCGCCTTGGCATGGCGCGCGCCGTGGTCGCGGCACGCGAGCAGCGCGCGCTGCGTTGCCGTGAGGTGGCCGCGGAACTGCGCACGGTGGAGGAGCGGGAGCGCAGCCTCGCCAAGGAAATCGAATCGGTCGAGCGCATGGCCGGACAGGCCGCGCTGCAGCTAGAGGACGTGCAGCGGCGCCATGGGCTGACCCTGACCGTCCCCTGCAAAGGCATGCCGATGCAGCAGGATTGTCGCTTGCTGGGCGACGCCCATGCGGCGCGGCCGTTGATCCCGGATGCCAGCGCGGAGCTGGCGCGCCTGAACGACACGCGCTCCGGACTGCGCTCGCAGTTGGCGCAGTTGAGGGTTCGGGCAGCCCGGCTGCGCATGGCGCCCAGACAGCTCGCGGACGCGGAGGCGAAACTGGCTCGGTCGCGGCGGCGTGCCGAAGGCGCCACGGCGCTGGCGGCGCGCAGCCGGGAGCTTGCACAGGCGGAGGCGACCATCCAGGATTGCGACGAGCGGCTGGGGCGCCTGGAACAATCGGCGCGGACGAGCGAGCGCCAGCAACTGGCGGAAACAACGGCGGTCGAGGCGGCCATCGCGCAGGTCGATGCACGGGCGGCGCGGCATCAAGCCGAGCAAGGTGCGGCGTGCGCGAGCTTGCGGCAGCGGCTTGCCCACTTGCCACCCGAGTTTGACGAGGCGCGTATCGCGGCGGCCGCGGAAGCGCTGCGCGTGGCGCAGGTTCAATCGCAGGCGGATGAGGCGGCTCTGGGGCCGCTGTTTCGTCAGCGCGCTGCCGCTGAAGAGGCGCTGGAGGCGGCGGACAAGCTGCGCGAGCGGTGCGCAGCCCTGCAGACGAGGTGCAGCGCGATCGAGACCGAGCTGTCCACCTGGACCATGTTCGCCAAATGCATGGGCAACGACGGTCTGATCGCGCTGATGATCGACGACGCCGGGCCGGAACTGTCGAGTCTTGCGAACGACCTGCTGTTGGCCTGCTACGGGCCGCGCTTCACGTTGTCGATCCGCACGCAGGTCGAAACCGCCAAGGGCGAAGCGCGCGAGGGCTTCGACATCGTGGTGCACGACGCGGAAGCCGGGCAATGCAAGCCGATGCACCAGATGAGCGGAGGAGAGCGCGTTTGGATCAACGACTGCCTGACGCGCGCCATCGCGCTCTATCTCGGCCAATGCTCCGGGCGTCACTATGAAACGCTTTTCACCGACGAGTCCGACGGGCCGCTGGACACGGAACGCAAGCGCATGTTCATGCGCATGAAGCGGCAGGTGCTGCGCGTTGGGGGGTACGAGCGGGAGTACTTCATTTCGCAAACGCTCGAAATGATAGCCATGGCCGATGCCGTCATCGACCTGGACGTGATGTGTGCGGACCTGCCCGGTTGAATCATTGTCGGGACAGCCTTTGCCGCCTTACAACCACGCCTATTTCACAGGGACTGCCGGTGCTTTCGTCAGCACTGCAACGGCGGCCAGCTCTCCTTCCGCCTCGGCGCCCGCGAGTCTTTGTTCTGGATAGTCACGCATTTTCTTCAAATCGAAATGAAGCAAGTGTGCGACTATCCGACGGCATTGCGGGAATGAATTCAACGCGTCAATGCCCGTGCTGGTGATGGATATCAGGATAGTGCTTGTGCGAGTGTTTGATTGGTGTGTGCCGGTGCGGGTGCACATGCGGTTCGGTTTTGTCCCACGGGAAGTCATGCTCATGCTGGTGGTGCGCATCATGGCGATGAGCGTGGGTGTGATCCAACGGGTCGTGTTCATGCTCGTGCTCATGGCTCTCGGTGAGATGCAGCCAAATGCCTCCGCCCATCAGCAGCGCGGCGATCCAGAAGAGGGTGCCGGGCTGCTCGCCGGGCAGGAATAAAGAAATGGCGGCGCCGACGAACGGTGCGGCCGAGAAGTAGGCCCCGGTGCGGGCCGTGCCCAGATGGCGCAAGGCGAGCACAAACATGACCAGGCTCAGGCCGTAGCCGCAAAATCCGATGACGGCCGCGCTCAATACCGTCGAGACGCCCGGCAAGCGGCTGCCAAGTGCGCCTGCAATGGAGAGATTGACGGCGCCGGCCACCAGTCCCTTGACGCAGGCGATTTGCACCGCGTCGCTGGCGGAGACCTTGCGTGTCAGGTTGTTGTCGATGCCCCAGCACAGGCAGGCGCCCACGATGGCCAGCGCGCCCACAGGCAGGCCTTGCGCGGTGGCCTGGTCCCACGAAAGCAGCACGCCGGCCGCCACGATCAGCAGCATGCCGATGAAGATGCGGCGATCGAAGTTCTCCTTGAAGACGAACCAAGCCAGCATCGAGGTGAGCACGCCTTCCATATTCAGCAGTAGCGACGCCGATGCGGCCGGCGTGGTCGTGAGGCCGAGCATCAGCAGCACCGGACCTGCCACGCCGCCGGCCAGGATCGCACCGCCCAACCATGGCCAGTCCTTGCGGGTCAGCCCCGCAATTTCACCGTTGCCGCCGCGCCGGACCAGTCCACGCGCCAGATAGAGCACCAGCAGGCCAAGGCCGCTGCCCATGTAGAGCATGCCTGCGAGGGCGACCGGCGCCATCTCGCCGACCAGGGACTTGGCGAACGGCGTGCTGGCGCCGAACAAGGCCGCCGCCAGCAGCGCATAGATCACGCCCTGGTGCAGCCCCGCGTTACGGTTGGGTGTCGGATTCATGCTTTTCTTTGTTTATTTGACGAGGAACTCGGAGGATACGGTGGTCTTCTCAGCCGTTGTGACGGTCGCGCGCGCTTTGGTTCCAGGCACGATTGTAGCCGCTTTCACCGGCGCCATCCCGTTCACCCCGGTTGGCTTCAGGACAACTTCGGTGACGTTGCCGCCGGCGGTATAGGACAGGGTGCCGGTCGCACCCACGGTCGAGACCTTGTGGCCGTCGTTGGTCAGGTAGACCATGGCGCCGTCCTTCTTCCTGGCCAGTTCCAGCTTGAGCGCCTGCTCCGGCGGTACGTCGTCGTGGTCCGGGTGCGCAAGCGCGGTGTTGGCGACCAGCGCCATGGCGGCGGTTAGCATCAGGGTCGTGTGTTTCATCTTGTTCATTCCATACTCCTCTTGCGCGGCGATGTCGATGGCCTCGCCGCAATCGCCATGCATTTTATTTGCGGACGATGTCGCTATAGAAGCCGCTGGTTTGCAGGGTCAGCGTGACCGGCGCCGCCGACGTGTTCTTCCAGTACCAGCCGTGCTCCCCGGTGAACGGGGCGATCAGCACCCCGCGCGACTCGCTCACGGCCTTGTCCTTGATGAAGCTTTCGAATTCGTCTTTCCCGGCGTTGGGTGGCTCGCCGTGAAAGTCCTGCAGCAGCAATTCACCGGCGCTGGTCTTCCACGTATAGGCCAGCGCCTGGCCTTTTGCGAGGCGGGTCTTGACCTCCAGTCCTTTCCCCGGCGGCAGCGTCACGTCCATCGTGTCGCTGCGATACGGTGTTTGCTGTCGGGCCGCGATCGTCAGCGAGCGTTCCTCGCCCTTCGCGGCCACATTCGACAGTGTGGTGGCGATGGCCTCGGTATTGGCGAAGCCGCTGGAGGGCGGGCCTTCCTCGCGCGACTCCTGATGCAGTCCGGTCAGCCCCAAAAGCTTGCCGGCGCCGGTCGGATCGATACCGTATTCGGCGGGCAGGACGGCGAACGTCAGGAGCACGGCCGCGATGGCGCAGGCGGCCAGGACGCCGCGCAGCAGTTCTTTTTTCGGGGCCGGCGCGATGATGTGCAGGGATTCGGACATTAAAGACTCCTTATTGGGTAATCAATCCGGCGAGCTGGAAGCCCGCCAGGGTCAAGCCGGCGGCCATCAGGGCGATGTTGCCGCGGATGGCGTTGCGGGCGAAGCTGGCGGTGCCGCGCCAGAAGCGCATCAGCACCAGGATCATGCCGAGCGCGAGCAGCTGGCCGATCTCGACGCCGACGTTGAAGGCGATCATGTTGGGGATGAGGCCGTCCGGCGACAGCGCGAAATCCTGCAGCTTGGTGGCCAGCCCCAGTCCATGGAAGAAGCCGAAAATGAGCACGGCCGCCTTCTTGTTGGGCTGCAGCCCGAACACGCTGCGGAAACCACCCAGGTTGTCGAAGGCGCGGTAGACGATGGACAGTCCGATGATGGCGTCCACCAGATAGGCGTTGATGTGCCAGCCATTGAGCACGCCCAGCAGCAGCGTGGTGCTGTGGCCCAGCGCGAACAGCGTCACATACAACCCGATGTCCTTCATCCTGTGCAGGAAGAAGATGACGCCGACCAGGAATAGCAGGTGGTCGTACCCCGTCACCATGTGCTTGGCGCCCAGGTACAGGTAGGGAAGGAGATGCAGTCCCTGGGCGCCTTGCAGAAATCCTTTGTCAGGTTCCGATACGCCATGCGCCAGCGCGGCGCCGGCGGCGATGGCCAGGGCTGCGGCGAGCAGCGCCCGCAGCCATCCGGCCGGTTTGAAAATAGTCATATCACAGTCCTCAGGTTAAGCCAGCTCAGGGAGCTGCGCCGGGCGAGGCGCTTTCCGGCGGCGTAGCACCATCGCGGTCAGCGCCGGTAGCACGAACAAGGTCAGCACGGTGGAGGTGAGCAGGCCGCCGATCACCACGGTCGCCAACGGCTTTTGCACCTCGGCGCCGGTCCCAGTGGCGATCGCCATCGGCACAAAGCCCAGCGAGGCGACCAACGCCGTCATCAGAACCGGGCGCAGGCGTTCCAGCGCGCCCTCGATGACGGACGTCGCCGCGTCCATGCCGTCGGCCATGCGCTTGTTGATGGCGGAGATCAACACCAGCCCGTTGAGCACCGCCACCCCGGAAACGGCGATGAAACCGACCGCCGCCGAAATCGAGAACGGCATGCCGCGCAAGATCAGCGCGAAGACCCCGCCCGCCAGGGCCAGCGGCACCGCCGTCAGCACGGTGGCGGTCAGCATGGCGTTGCCGATGGCCAGGTACAGCGCGCCGGCGATCAGCACGAGGCAAATCGGCACGATGACCGCCAGCCGCTGGGTGGCCGCCTTCAGGTTCTGAAACTGGCCGCCCCATTCGATCCAGGTGCCGGCCGGCAGCCGGACCTCGCTGGCCAGGCGGCGCTGGGCGTCGTCGACGAAGCTGCCCAGGTCGCGTCCGACGACGTTGGCCTCGACGTAGATGCGGCGCTTGCCGTTGTCGCGGCTCACCTCGTTCAAGCCCTGGGTGAACCGGAACTGCACCAGCTGGCGCAGCGGCACCGAGGCGCGCTGTCCGCCGTCGGCGCCGGCCAGCATGACGGGCAGGGCGCCCAGCGCATCGAGGTCGTCGCGCAGTCCGCGCGGCAGGCGCACCACGACGTCGAACCGGCGGTCGCCGTCGAAGACCTGGCCGGCGGCGCGTCCGCCCAGCGCGATGGAGATGGTGTCCGCCACCTCCTTCACGGTCAGGCCGTAGCGGGCGATGGCGGCGCGGTCGAAAACAATGTCGAAGGTCGGGAAGCCTTCGGTCTGCGCCACGCGCACGTCGGCCGCGCCGGCGGTCTTGCGCAGCACCGCCGCGATGCCCTTGGCGGCTTCGGACAGCTGGTCCAGATCGTCGCCGTAGAGCTTCACCGCCACATCGCTGCGGACCCCTCCGATCAATTCGTTGAACCGCATTTCGATGGGCTGGGTGACGTCGTAGTTGTTGCCGACCAGGGACGCGGTCTTCTCGCGGATGCGCTCGATCACCTGCTCCTTGGTCGTCACGCCCGCAGGCCACTCATCTTTAGGTTTTAGAATGATGTAGTTGTCGGAGGCGTTCGGCGGCATCGGGTCCGCCGCCAGGCTGGCGGTGCCGGCCTTGGAGTAGACCATCTTGACCTCGGGCAGAGTCAACACCGCCTTCTCCAGCGACAGATCGATGGCGACCGACTGGTCGATGGAGGTCGATGGGATGCGCACCGACGACAGATTCAGGTTCTGCTCGTCGAGCGTGGGCATGAACTCGCGGCCGACCAGTGCGAACGCCGCCAGCGCGAGGACCATTACGGCGACGCCGGCGCCGATGAACGGCAGCGGCGTGGCCACCGCGCGGCGTAGCCAGGGCGCGTAGCGGCGCTTGGTGGCGTCGACGGCGCGCACTTCCTTCTCCGCGAACGGCCCCTTCATCATCACCGCGATCAGCGCCGGCACGAAGGTGATCGACAACGCAAACGCCGACGCCAGGGCCAGCATCAGCGTGATGATCATCGGCGAGAACATCTTGCCTTCCACTCCCTGGAAGGACAGGCAGGGCAGGAACACCAGGAAGATGACCAGCTGGCCGTAGATGGTCGGGCGCAGCATTTCGCGCGAGGAGGCCACCACTTCCTCCAGCCGCTCCCCGAGCACCAGCATGCGGCCCTCGTGCCGCTGGCGCTCGGCCAGACGGCGCAAGGTGTTTTCGACGATGATGACGGCGCCGTCGATGATCAGGCCGAAGTCCAGCGCGCCGAGGCTCATCAGATTGCCGGAAATGCCCAATGAATTCATGCCGACGGCGCTCATCAGCAGCGACAGCGGGATCACCAGCGCGGCGATCAGCGCCGCGCGCCAGTTGCCCAGCAGGGCGAACAGGATGACCACCACCAGCAGCGCGCCTTCGGCCAGGTTCTTAGCCACGGTGCCGATGGTGGCCATCACCAACTGCGAGCGGTCGAGCGTCGGCACGAGGGTGACGCCGGCCGGCAGCGTGGTCTTGATCGCCTGGAGCTTGTCACCGACGGCGCCGGCGACGGTGCGGCTGTTGGCGCCGACCAGCATCAGGGCGCTGCCGATCACCGTTTCGTTGCCGTCACGGCTGGCCGCGCCGCGGCGCAGCTCGCCGTCGATATTGACCTTGGCCACCTGGGCCACCGTGACCGGCACGCCGTTGCGGGTGGCGATCACCGCACGGGCGATCTCGTCCTGGCTGCGCAGACGGCCGTCTGCGCGCACCAGATAGGCTTCGCCGGAGCGGCGGATGTAGTCGGCGCCGACCGAAACGTTGGCTTCCTCGATGGTGCGCGCCAGTTCGGCATAGGAAATCCCCAGCGCCGCCAGCTTGGCCGAATCCGGCTCGACGACGTACTCCTTGACGTAGCCGCCCAGCGAATCGATATCGGCCACACCCGGCGTGGTGCGCAGCTGCGGGCGCACGATCCAGTCCTGCACGGTGCGCAGGTAGGCCAGCTGCGCCACCCGGTCGGGCAGGCGCTCGCCTTGTTCGGTCATGAAGCTGCCGTCGCTCTGCCAACCGGGCTGGCCGTCGTTGCGCGGTGCGCCGGTGCCGTTGGCGTGCAGGAATTCCACGCTGTAGTGGAACACCTCGCCCAGGCCGGTTGACACGGGGCCCATCTGCGGCACGGCGCCCTCCGGCAGGTCGCTCTGCGCGCGCGACAGGCGCTCGGAGACCTGCTGGCGCATGAAGTAAAGGTCGGCGCTTTCCTTGAAGATCGCGGTGACCTGGCTGAAGCCGTTGCGCGAGAACGAACGCACGCTCTCCACGCCGTTCAGGCCGGCCAGCGCGGTTTCAATCGGGAAGGTCACGCGCTTCTCGACCTCCACCGGGCCCAGCGTCGGCACCACGGTGTTGATCTGCACCTGCTTGTTGGTGATGTCGGGCGTGACGTCGATCGGCAGCACATTGAGCTGCCACGCGCCGACCAGCGCGACCACCAGCGTCATGCACAGCACCAGCCAGCGCGAGCGTACGGAAGCGGTAAGGAGGGTATCGATCATCATTCGTCCTTGGCGCTCTTGATCATGTCGGCTTTGACCAGAAAGGCGTTGCGGGTGGCCACCAGCTCGCCGGCGCGCACGCCCGACACGATCCGGGCGCTGCCGCCACTGCGCTCGCCCACCAGCACCCGCTGGACGCGGAAGCCATCCCTGGTGCGGACGAACAGCACGTCACGCCCCTCGATGTTTTGCACCGCGTCCTCCGGCACCACCAGGCCGGCGGCGCCGGCCTGCAGATGGAAGCGCACCTGCACGCCTTCCCCGGCCACCAGCGTGGCGGTCCTGGCGTCCGGTGTCAGCACCGCCGTGGCGGCGCGGGCGCTGCCGCTGACGGCCGTGGTCACGCTGCGCACCGTCGCGGCGATCGGCTCGCCGCTGGCCGCGATGACCGTCGCCTTGTCGCCCGCCTTGACCCGGCTGATGTCCGCCGCCGCAATCGACGCCTCCACCTGCATGGGACCATGGCCGGTGATGTGGAACAGTTCCGTCTGCGGCTGCACGAAGGCGCCCAACGTGCCGGCCTGCGCGGTGATCGTGCCGGCGATCGGGCTGATCACGGCCACGGATTTGCCGTCGGCCGAGACGTGCGCCGCGCGCGCCACGAGCGCCGCACGCTGCACCTCGCTCTCGGCCACGCTCAGGGCGGCCCTGGCCGCCTCCATGTCCTGGCGGGGGGACACGCCTTGCTCGAACAGCGAGGCTTCGCGGGCATAGGCCTTGCGGGCCAGTTCGGCCTTGGCGTTGGCCACGCTGCGCTCGGCCGCCATGCTGGCCGCTTCCATGCTGTCCACCTGGGCCAGCGCTTCGCCGGCCTTCACCGTGTCGCCCAGTTGCCGGTTGATACGCGCAATATTGCCGGCCGCGCGCGCCACGACCACCGCCTCGCTGTTGGGCGGGGCGGTGACGGTGCCGGACGACAGGATCTGCGCGCCGGCGTCGCCGTTACCGACGGCCTCGACGGCGATCTTGGCGATCGCTAGGTATTCGGCCGGTATCTTGATTTCCGGGTTGGCTGCCGGCTGCGCCGGCGCCGTGGCGGCCACCGGCGCGGCGGCCGGCGCGTCGCGACGGCCCAACCAGTGCGCGGCACCGAAGCCCAGCGTGGCGGCCAGCGCCACCAGTAAGCCAGCCAGCGGCCAGCTCATCGGTCGTTTATGTGGTTCCATCATGGTGCTTCTCCAAATGCGATGCGGCCTTCGGCCAGGGACAGGGTGGCAATGGCGCGCACGCGGGCCAGACTGGCCTCGATGGTGAGCGTTTTTGCCTCGGACAGGGCGCGGCGTATCGCCAGCAGTTCGATCAGCGCGGTCTTGCCGGCGTCGTAGCCAATGCGGCCGAGACGATATGCCTCGGTGGCGGCGGACTCGGACAGTTGCGCCGCTTGCAGGCTGCGCTCGGCCGCCGCCATTTGCGCCAGGGCGGCACGGTGCTGGGCCAGCGTTTCCAGTCGCGCGGCTTCGAGACGCAGCGTGGCGGCGTTGGCGCGTTCCGTGGCGGCGTTCACGCCGCTCTGGTTGCGATCGAACAGCGGCACATTGAGCGTGACGCCCACGACGGCCGCGCTCTCGTTGCTCCAGCCGAATTTACGCATGCCCACGCTGACGCCCACGTCGGGCATCCAGCGCTTTTCCTCGACACGCACCTGCGCCTGCACGGCATCGCGTTCGGCGGCGGCGCTGGCGAACGCGGGCGCCTGTTCGGCCGACCAGTTCTGGGCCACGGGGCGGGCGGCGGCGACGGCCAGGAAAGGACGATCAATGCGGGTGTAGGATTCAGCGGCGCCGGCCAGCGCGGACAGTCGTTCCAGCGCCTCGACGGCAGCGGCGGCCGCCGACTGGGCGGCAGCCTGGGACGCCGCCGCGCTCGCTCTCGCCTGGGCCACGCGCAGATCGGCTTCGCGCCCGGCCTTCACCAGCGCCTGCGCCGCGCGCAAATCCTCCTCGGCGCGGGCGACGTCGCCGTCGGCGACTTCGCTGCGCAATTGCAGCGCCTCGGCGGTGGCGTAGGCCAGCGCCAGTTCGTTGGCGTACAGGATGCGGGCCTGCTTCTCCTGGATGCCGGCGGCGTCGGCCTTGCGCGCCTCTGCCTCGATGCGGGCGCTACGCTTGCCGCCGGCCTCGAAGACCTGGGTGAGTGTATAGGTGTCCTGCCGCTGGGTGACGCCGCCAGGCTTCGGCCCACCGAGGTTTTCGGCAGTCACGTTGAGCGACGGATTGTTCCAGGCGCGCGCCTGCAGCGCGTCGGCCGCCGCTGCCCGGGTGCTGGCGGCCTGCGCCAGCAGTTGGGGGGCGCGCGACTGCGCCTGCCGCAGCAGCTCGGCGTAAGAAGGTGTTTCTGCGTGCGCTGCCGCCGTCGCGCCGAGCAGCAGCGACAGCAGAGCGCCATGCGGCATGCGGCCGCGTGGTAGTGAGATAGACATGAAAGCCCCTGCAAAATGGAAATGGATGCAGTACGGCGGGCGGCGTCCCGGCCAAGTGGACGGACGTGACTAGGCAGCCCGCGCTACGCGGGCAGGCAAGGAGGGCGGAGCGGGGGAAGGGTGGTCCGATCCGAATAGGCAAGGCCGGCAAAGACCGGCGGCGCGTCGGCCGGCGCCGACACCGGCAAGGGCGCGGGCGCCTGGAGCAGCAGCTGCAGGCTGCCGCCATGTTCGTAGTCGCTCAGGTGCTGCACAGACTTGCTGGAATGGTCTTCATGCGGACCCGCGCCGGCGTCGTCATCGTCATCGTCATCGTCGTCGTCGTGATGATGCGGGACATGGGCTTCATGCTCGGCGATGTGCTTGCTGACGACGGCCGCGTCAGCGCCACCGCCCAACAAATGGACGAGGTTACGCTGCATGGCGGTTGCGGTCTGCCATGGCAATAACAGCATCATCAGAATGAGCAGTGCTTTTTTCATGAAGTCGCCGGCGGACCGGGACGGATAAGGTTGAGCTGGGCATTATATCCCGCGAACTCGAAGGAATGTCAAACCCCGATCGACGCGGCGAGCATGAGGTCGGTCAGGTCGCCGACATCGTATCAAACAAAAAAACCTTCCGCGTTCCTATCGCAAGGCCCTTGCCAACTATTTTTACTTCTTTTTTCTTCGGCTGGCCATGGTAATTTTGGGGGGAATCCTGGCCAGTTCGTTCCGACGCTTCCGCTCCAGAATGCGCTTCTTTCGTCCCTTGTAATGTATCCAGGCCATGAAGATCGCCATGAACAACAGTACGGCGATGGAACCGTACCACTCCACCAGAAAACCTTTAAAGAACATTTGCCATCTGCGCTGCACCCACTTCTCCGGATCCTGCTGACCATCAAGATCATCAGGAACGAGAAAAGCGTTCTGCTCAAGGTGCACCTGATCAAGTGTCAGGTTTGGCGGATTGCCGCTTGAACCTTAATGCCGCTTTAACGTTGGGTTTGATCTAATGGCGGCTATTCCTATCCTGTTTAAAAGAGTCCACGCCGAATGTCTCCCTGCCGCATTTATATTCCTGCCGCGCTTGCTACTTGCGCGGCGCTTGCCAACGCCCAAACCTTGAGCGCCGATGCGCCGGCCACGGTGGTGGTGGCTGGCAAGCGTGCCGACGTGATCAACAAGATCGATCGCAAAGTGTACCGTGCTGATGCGGACTTGCAAGCGGCCACCGGCAGCGCCGCCGACATCATGAACAATATCCCATCGGTCGAGGTGGATATCGACGGCACCGTCAGCCTGCGTGGCGATACCAGCGTTACCGTGCTGATCGACGGCAAGCCTTCCAGCCAGATGCAAGGCGCCGCCCGCGGCGGCGCCTTGCAGGGCTTTGCAGCCGCCGATATCGAACAGATCGAAATCATCACATCGCCTTCGGCGGAGTTCAAGCCGGACGGTTCGGGCGGCATTATCAACATCGTCACCAAGAAAAGCCGTAAGCGGGGCGGTTCCGGCCAACTGCTGGCCAATATGGGCAACGAAGGCCGGCACAACGCCAACCTGAGTGGTAGCTACAACACCGGCGCGCTGGACTTCAACGGCAGTCTGGGCAAGCGCCAGGATACTCGCCGGCGCATCAGCGACAATCAGGCGGGTCCGCGTGATGCCGCGCAAGGTTATTCGTACCAGGTACAGGATGAATCCAACGACCGCTGGTACGGAAAGGGCGGCGTCAGATACGCGCCGGACGCCAGCCGGACCATGGGCTTGACACTGGACTACGCCAGCCGCAGCGAGCACCGTATCAGCACGGAAAATGCCGCGCCATTCGATGGGCCGGTCTATCAGCGTTCCGGCCGCGGCGGTGGTCCCCGTGCTGATGCCGGCGGGGCGATGAGCTTCGACCAGAAGCTGCCCCTGCCGGGCGAAGCGCTGTCGTTCTACATGCAGCGCAGCCACTCGATAGAAACCAACCAGTACGATTATGTGGCGGTCGACGCGGCGCCCGCGCTGCAGCGTGATTTCGGCCAGGAAGTGTACGACATCGCAAAATTCAGCGGCTCCTACGTGCGGCCCTACGGCGCTGGCGCCACGCTCAAGCTGGGCTACGATATCGAGTCCGACCACAACGGCTTCAACAATTGGAGCGCCAGCGGCGCGGGCGAACCGCCGGCCGTCAATCATGCGACGGACAACCGTTTCCGCTACCGCCAGATCGTCAGCGCGGCCTATACGACCTACGGCGTCAAGAACGGCATGCTGGAACTGCTAGGCGGTTTGCGCCTGGAGCAGGTCGACATCCACACGCTGCAACAGGTCTCCGGCGACACCAGCGGCCAACATTACCACAAGTTCTACCCGACGCTGAACCTGCTCTACACGCTGAACGAGCAGGACGTGCTGACGGTAGGCTACAGCAAGCGCGTGCGCAAGCCGGACCCGGAAGACCTGAATCCCTACGTCAACGCCGCCGATCCCAAGAACCTGCGCCAGGGCAATCCCGCGCTGCGGCCGCAAATCACCGATGCGCTGGAACTTGGCTACCGGCGCGAAGGAGGCGGCGCTTCTTACGGGCTGATCGCGTACTACCGCCGTAGCCGCGACGGCGACACCGAAGTGCTGACGCCGATTGATGGCGACGTGGTATTGATTACCAAGGCCAACCTACCGACCAACCAGTCCGGCGGCATCGAGTTCAGCTCGGCGGGCAAGCTGACGCCCAAATGGGGCTTCAATGTCAGCGGCAACGCGTTTTGCAACCAGATCAATACGCAAGCGCTGGGCACGGGCGGCAGCCGTTTCAGCCTGGGATTCAATGGCAAGGGAACGCTCGACTACCAAGCCGGTGCACGTGATCGGGTCCAGCTCAGCGCCAACTACCGTGGCAAGCGCTTGACGCCGCAGGGGTATGTGATGCCGGTTGGCGTCCTCAATGCCGGCTACCGCCACCAGATTGACGAGGCGCTGACGCTGGTGGCGACCGTATCGGATCTGTTGAACAGCCAACGCAACCGGAGGGTCTACGATACGGCCGATTTCAGCGGCACCTACCGTCGTCGTCAGACGGGACAAGTAGCGTATATCGGCCTGGCCTACACCTTCGGTGGCGTGAAGAAGAGCAAGGACGCGGAATTTAACTACGAATAGCGGGTCAGGCCTTGTTGTCGACTAACAAACCTTTTGGCAAGTTCTGCAGATCCTTGCCGATTTCCAGCGCTTGCTCGGAGGGGAATTGGCGTAACACTTTGTGGGACTCGGTGTCGATCACCTTGACCACCGAGTAGCCGCTGGCCTCGTCGATACTGAACTGCACTTCGCTGTTGACTTTCAGGAAACGATTGATGGCTTCTACGGAATTTTTCAAGTCGGCTGGTTTGGGCGGCGGGCTGCCGGTGACTTTTGCTGCTGGCGTCGCCCGTGCCGCGCTGTCGGCGGCCGCCTTTGGCGCCGTGCTTGCGGCCGGACGTGCCTGCGCCGCCGTTGTCTCGGCTGGCGGCGGCGTGGCACCGGTGGTAACCCGCGGTCCTATGTTCATTGTCTTGCTTCCTCATCAGCGGGGGCGGGGCGCATTGCGGATACACTCACCCCTATCTTGGGTTACGGCGGGACTTTGAAAAAATTGAGGGAAAGCACAAAATTTATGACATTTACATCGCAGGAATCGCTGGATCCCGCTGATTGGGACTCTTTGCGCGAGCAAGGCCACTGCATGCTCGACGACATGATCGACTACTTGCGCGCGCTGGAGCAGCGGCCGGTCTGGCAGCCGATTCCGGACCTGGTGCGGGCCTCGCTGCGCGAGCCGCTGCCGCGAGCCGGCAGTGAGTTGTCGGAAGTGCATCAAATATTCATGCGGCAGATTCTGCCTTATGCCGTGGGAAATGCGCATCCCGGTTTTTTCGGCTGGGTACACGGCGGTGGTACGGCGGTTGGCATGCTGGCCGAGATGCTGGCTGCGGGATTGAACGCCAACCTGGGCGGTCGCGATCAGATGCCCGTCGAGTTGGAGCTCCAGGTGGCTCGCTGGATGGCGGCGCTGTTTGGCTTTCCTGACACCGCGAGTGGCCTGTTCGTCACCGGCACGTCGATGGCCAATATGATCGCCCTGCTGGTGGCGCGCAGGCGGGCGCTGGGCCCGGAAGTGCGGCGGCAGGGTATAGGGTGGGGAAATCGCTTGGTGGCCTATACATCGAGTTCCGCCCACGGCTGCATCGCGCAGGCCATGGACTTGGCCGGGCTGGGCACTGCGGCGCTGCGAACGGTGCCGGTGAATGAGAGTTTCGAGATGGACACGACGGCGCTGGAAGCGGCCATCGTCGAGGATCGTGCCGCCGGCCGCGTGCCGTTCATGGTATGCGCCACCGCCGGGACGGTCGATGTCGGTGCGGTGGATGATCTGGCGGCGGTCTCGGCAGTCTGCCAGCGCCACGGGCTGTGGTTCCATGTCGACGGCGCCTATGGCGCGTTAGCTATGTTGTCGCCGCAGTTGGCGGGACGGCTGGACGGTATCCAGCAAGCCGACTCGATCGCCTTCGATTTTCATAAATGGGGACAAGTGCCTTATGACGCCGGTTTCGTGCTGGTGCGTGATAGTGAAATGCATCAGCAAACCTTCGCGCTGCCGACCGCCTATCTGCGGCGCGACGAGCGCGGCATGGCCGCCGGTTCGCCTTGGCCCTGCGATTTCGGCCCGGACCTGTCGCGCGGCTTCCGGGCGCTGAAGACCTGGTTCACACTCAAGGTGTATGGCAGCGATAGGCTGGGCGAGGTGATCGCCGCCACGTGCGCGCTGGCGCGCTACCTCGCACAGCAGGTCGCGGCGCGGCCGGCGTTGGAGCTGATGGCGCCAGTGTCGCTGAACATCGTCTGTTTCCGTCATCGCGGCGTCGATGCGGATAGCTTGAACGCAGCGTTGGTGGCGGACCTGCAGGAGTCCGGCGTGGCGGCACCGTCGCTGGCCAACATCAACGGGCAGTTGGCGATACGGGTGGCGGTGGTCAACCACCGCAGCGGCGAGCGTCACATCGATGCCTTGCTCGTGGCGCTGGAGGAACTGGCGCAAGCCCGGCTTGCGGCTCAATGAGCGGAGCGATTCAGCGTCAGAGCTGCATGGATAGCAGCGCAGTACGGTCCAACGCCGCCATCGCCAGGCTGATGATCGCCTCGGACTTCAGCGTCGCCAGTAGCGGCGCACCCAGGCACAGGCGCAACGCGGAAACGGCCACATCGTCTCTCGTGCCGCAGGCGACCGGCTGTCCCAGGGCGTAACGCGGCACCCCCATCCCGCCTTCCCGCAGCAGCATTTGCAGGCGGACGCACTGTTGATGGGCCAGGGGCTGGCCGTGGTTCAATATCAGGAACGGGAAAATCGTTTGTTCGCCGTCCCACCCCGCCTGTGTACCCAGCGCGGTGCGGCGCAGCGGGGGCACGGGCAGCGCTTCGAACCGGCTGTCGCCGGCCAACCGTGCGCGCAGCGCCAATACGCAATCCAGCACCTTGTTGTTCAATGCAACCGGCTCCAGCCGCACGAAGCAGCTCCACTCTGCAAGCGTGGCATGCCAACGAAGCAGCAAGCCGAAATTGGCGCCGTTTCCCAAGTCGCGCGCCGCCTCCCAGCCGGGTGGCCAGTCAGCGGCCTGAGAATAGGCCGCGCATGCCTTTCCCAGCGCTTGCCGGCTCAATCGTGCCACGCTGGCCGCCGGCACCAGCAGTGCGCCGCAAAACGTCGGCCCGCCCAAAAATTTCGATCCGGTCACGGCGACCAGGCAATCCTGCGCCAGGTAGCCGCGCACGGTGGAGGAGGACAGGCGGAACTGGCAGGCGTCGACCAGAATGCGTATCTGCTTCGGCCAGCGCCGGCGCAGCTTCAGCGCGCATTCGATATCCGGCACGATCATGCCGGTCTTGCTGACGTCCGTCACCACCAACAGCACCTCCTGTCCGCTGCCTGCCGCGGCGTCGACGGCGGCCTCGCACTCGGCGTTGATGTCATGACTGGCGCGCGTACTGCCGTCGCCATTTCTGACCGCCAGCGTGCGCAGGACGCCGCGCCAGGCGCCCACCTGTGCGTCCGGTGTCTGACTGGCGCCACAGGCGGACTGACTGTCGAAGTGACGTCCGCGCAGCGCCAGCGGCACGCCGCTGCCGCTTTCTGCGGGATCGATCATCACGGTGCAGCCAGGACGCAGCCATTGGCCGACCAGCAGCAACATGTCAGTGCCGGAGGCCGCGAACACCGCCTGCGTGTCGTCCGCTTCACAGCCAAGCATAGAGAGCATGGCACGCCGCAGCTGCGCCATACCTTCGGCGTAGACCGCAGCGTCGTCGTCGCGGATCAGCGCGACTTGCAGAGTGCGGCGCAGAGCGTCGGCGGCCAGCCAGCCGTGTTCGGTGATCGTGGACGCGGTGCTGGAGCCTAGTTGCACCAGTTCCGGATCCGGCAGTGGCCGGGTCCCGTAGCGGTTGACGCCGGACTGCGGATCGAGTGCGATGCGGCGGTCGCCACCCGACACCAACAGTATGGTGGTGGATGGCAGTGTTGTAGAAAGCACCGCGCTCAAGACTGCGGCCTTTGGCGCAACTGCTCCAGCAGTTGGCGGAAGGCTGTAAAGACTTTGTGCATTGCGGGTCGTTTGTATGGGTACATCTGCTCGTCGTCCATGGCATGCACAATCATCGCGTTATCGATTTCAAAAATCAGCAATTTTCCATCCGGCGTCTCGGCGCAATCGATGCCCAGATAGGGAAGGCCGATGCGACGGTTGATCTCATCCAGCGCCCTGCGGTGACGCACAGCGAAGGTCTGGTCGAATTGTGCCATGCATTGTTCTTCCTCGGCGCGTTTCTCGGCACTCTGGTCCATGCCGGCATTGAGATAATGAATCATCCAGTGTTCGGAAATGGCGTAGTGGCAGACGAAGGGCTGACCGTCGATCAGCACCACGCGGAATTTGCGGAACATGCCGCCCGGACCTCGATAGTCGACAAAGCGGGCCAGGTAGAAGCCTTGCGCGCCGACGCGTTCGAGATAGGCTGGCAGGTCGGCGGCGCTCTCTAACTTTTCCAGATCATGGCCGGCGTGCGATCCGATCGGACGCACAATCAACGGAAAGGAGGCGTCTGGCAGGATTTGGCGCAGCGTGGCGGGAGCATTAGACAGGGCGGCCAAGTCAGCACGAGTGATGCGTGCGGTTTGCGGCATTTCCAGTCTGGGCGTGCCCGCTAGCGCTGCACAGGCACCGTCGCGCGACAGGACGGCGATGCGCTCCGGCCGGTTCAGCACCGGCGCCGGCCAGTCAGTGAGAAATTCGGACAGGCGCTGCAGCAGCGGCTGGTTGATGTCCGATTCGGCCAGAGCCACCATGAGGACGTCGTGTTCGGGCAGGGCTTCCGGCCAGGGCGTCTGCTGGGTCAGGTACAGTAGTTCTGTCGTCACGTCGCTGTCTTCGAGCAGGAATTCGATGGGCGTGTTCGACATCAGGTCGCCAAGGCCCATGATAACCAGAAGACGCAGCCCCGGTGCGCCGTTCGGGGCGGGGAGTATGTAACTCGCTTGCAGCTTGATCGCCTCGGCTTGCACCTCGAGCGCGACGTCGCGGTCGCCGGTCAATTGCAGCACGGTCGAACAGTCCAGATAGGCATTGGCGTCGAGTGGATGGGCATGGGCGCGCTCGACCAGCGCCCTGGCGATGGGCGCCATGTCCTGCTGGCGGAAGGCGCGGCGCATCAAGGGTGAGACGCCGATCAACGGTGCAAACGGCTGCCGTGCGGCGGCCAGTTCGTCGGGCATGAACTGCCGCAGCAGCTTGAATTTTTCGGCAAAGCGGGGCTCGTCCCATTGCGTCGCGTATTGCAACAGCAGGCGTTCACCGTGATAGATACGCACGAAGTAGGGTTTTTGCAGCAACTCCGTGTGCACATACATGGCGAATGATTCGGCGAAGTCCTCGTCCGCGCTTTGGGCCGCATACATGGTGAAGAAATCGGTGGTCAGCAGCGAGCGATAGGCTGCCAGGATGTCGTCGGCCGACAGCAACGGCTGATGATAGTAGGTCAGCTGTCGCTGCTGGGGGAAATCGTTGCGCGGCAGGGGCTCGACTTTGCCGTCGGCAGCGAGGCGCCATGACAGCTGCAGGAAGGAATAGTCGCCGGCGGAGTGCGTCTCGCCGGGCGTCAGCCACCAGTCAGGTACCAATGATCGTCCTGCCGCGAGCACGTGGCCGATCTCATGCAGTAGCAAGAGCTGGATGGCGTTCTTGCGATTGTCATGCTCGGTGTCGGCGATGCGAACCTTGAGCTGGTAGGCGGTAGGCGCGAAGGGCATGTTTTCCCGCCAACTGGCCCACTCATTGGCGCTGCGACCGGAGACGGCGTCGACATCGAGCGCGATGGCGATGCCGTGAAATTCGCCGTCCGGTCCAACCACAATGTCGGTGATGGCGGAGGAGCCTGCGCCGGAGACGAAATACACGCCCAGGAAATTTTCCTTCAGCCGCGCGCGCACCGCGTCCGGCAGTTCGCGCAACGCCTCAGTAACGTCAGCGGAGAAATCGGCGCTGACTGTCGTCGCTCGCGCGGCATAACCGTTTACTTGCTCGAGATGGGCCAGTAGTTCCTGTGGCGCCGGCGCATGCCGTAGCTCAGGCGGCTTAGTCAGGGCTGCGCTCCAGACTTCGGGATGTACGGTAATGATCAAGAGGCGCCCCAGTAGCTGCATGACGCCATACTATGGGAGCGATTATTAAGCTGCGATTAAAGGACAGTCCGCACCATCAACTGGTTTGCCGCGTCAACTACCTGCTATGGGCTCGACCGAAAGTACCTTGAGTTTGGCACTTGGATTTTCGATGCGGTTTGGGCTGTTTCGATAATTCCAATGGCCTTCATAAGTGACTTCGACATCCTGGATGCTGATGCATGCATCAAAGTTGCTAGCTTTTTTGGTGTCTATCACTTCCGCGCGGGCCTCGCTGATGGTCGGTGGGTCTTCGAGCAGGTTGACGATCACGGTGACGACTTTATATTTCATTGAAGTCGCTCTCTGGTGATAATAGTCCACGACTAAAACGCCTCAACGCCTCTGCCGTCAAGGTGACGAACGCGTTCTGATGCTCCAACAACTGTTGCGTCATCCATGCCGTGCCGGCTTCTGTTTCCGATAGCCACACTTGACCTTCGGGGAAAGTCCTCGGAAGGCTCGTCAGCGTAGCGTTTAACAGAAGATCGGATTGCAGTCCCCAAAGAAACGCGGGAGGTGGTGCCAGGGTCCAATGAAAACCGTTGTTTTCGGCGTAGATGTGATTATGGCGAAACGTCAGATCGACAATCTGGCGATCCGAATGAGCGTCGCCGACGGACTCGATCCAGCAGTGGTATGCGCCACCTTCACTACACGCAAACGCGGTGTCGTCCGCCATCAGCATCAAGCGTCCATTGCCGCAGTCAACCGCCGCCAAGCCGGCGACGGGACGGAAATCGCGGGCGGTCGCTATGCTGATCAAGTTGGCGCCGACGATCGCATAGACGTGGCAAAGCGAATAATATTGCATCGGGTAGTGCGCCTTGATGACTTCATTTACACAATCTGCAATCAAGGTCTTTACCGATAGTCTCATTATGCATCTTAAAAATTAGACCCTGCGGCCACGAGAAGATCCAATGTATATCCATGTAACTTAATGTAGCATTAAAGTTGCAGAGATATATTGCGTGTTCAAGTTTGGATGGCACGCGCCGATAATAAGTGTAGGGTGATTTTGCCCTGATAACAGGGGAAGATCATGAGCATCTCAAGTGTCACCAATGCAACTGCGGCAGTGGCGGCCACGCCAGTACCGAAGCCCTCCACGGCATCTGCGCCGGTAGCCGACAAGAAGAGTACTGACGCGGCGGCGACGCCGAAAGCGTCGACGGACACCGTGTCAATCAGTTCGGCCGCAAGGGCAGCGGCCGCTAAGGAAGCCGCTGAAACCCCCGCACAAACTGCTGCGGAGGCGCATAACGGCGATCGACAGGCGCAGCGTTTGGAAGCAAAAATTGCCGCCAGCAAGCCTGCAACATAGAAATTTCCACTTGGAGAGGGCGGCTGTGCCGAGGCATGCCTGATCGTCGGGACTATTTGCCCTCGGGAGTGACCACCAGCACCTTCAATGCTCCGTCAATAGACGCCGGCAAATAAACGTACTTGGTTGCGGGATCGAACGCCATTGTCTTGGCGCCAACCGTAGTCGGCACCTGGGCCAGCACGTCGTACCGATCGGGTGTCAGTTGCTGGACAATGGTCAGCGTGGCGCTGTCGCCGTTGGAGACGTAGATGCGGCCGGTCGCCGCGTCGTAGGCGACGGCGTCGGGATGGATGCCGATGGCGAAGTCGGCCACGTGTTTCCCGTCCCGCGCATCGACCACCGTCGCCAGCTTGTTCTTGCATGCGGCGAACAGGCGCGCATGGGCCATGTCGAGCGCCAGTCCTGTCGGCTCCTCGCAGCCGGCCAGTGGCCAGTGCGCGATCACTTTGCCGGCCGCGATGTCGATCACCTCGATCGCATTCTTATCCTCGATGTTGAAGTAGATGCGACCGGCGCCGTCGGTCACCGCAAATTCCGGTCGGCCGCCGACCTTGATGGTCGAGACGATCTGCATGCCAGGCGCGTCGAATACCGTGACATTGGCGCTGCCGCCATTGAAAGCATACAGGTGATGGGCTTGCGGTACATAGAGGATCGCGTCGGGATTCTTTCCGCTAACCTTGACTTGCCGCTTGACGGCAAAGCTGTCGAGCGCAAACACGGTGACGCTGTCCGAGCGTCCGTTGCTGGTGAAGCCCAGGTTCAGCTCCGGCGCGAATGCGACGCCGTGCACGCCGTCGGTGCCGGCGATGGCGCCTGCCATTCCATGCGTGCCCAGGTCGATCACCTGGACCTGCTTGCCGTGGGTGATATACAGGCGCTGGTGGCTGGCGTCGATGCTGGCGTAGTCCCATTTGCCATCGCCGCTCAAGGCGATACGGTCGTGGATGGCGTAGCCGGTGGTCGCCGCCATGCTGGATGGTGTGAAAAACTGGCCCAGCACCAGGGCGAGCAGGACGGTGTAACGTGCGGTTTGGTTCATATCGTGTCCTAGGTGGTGGGTGAAGATCAATAAGTAAGATTGACGCCGGCCTGATAGGTCGCGCCGTAGAACTCCCGCTGGATGGTGCGGTTGGCTGTGCCCTCGGCAAACTTGAGCGGCGTGTCGCTGAGGTTCTTGGCGTTGAGATACAGCGACACGTGCTTGTTGAAGGCGTACGCCCCGCCGAAATCGTATGACGTGCGGCGCTCGGAATACACATCCTGCGCCGCGCGGGCGCCGATGGCCCACAAGTTGCGCGACAGGGTGTACATGCCCAAACGGAGATTCCACGGACCTGCTTCGTAGAAGACGGCCGCGTTGACCGTGTTGCGCGACGTCGATGGCAGGCTCGAGGTTTCGCCGGGCCGTATCTCGAAGCGCGAATCGACGAAGGTGTAGTTTGCGCTGGCGCCCAGACCGCCGAGCCAGCCTGGCAAGGCGGTGAAGCGCTGCTCGTAGTTCAGCTCCAGTCCGCGCGCGGTCGACTTGCCCACATTGGCAAACGAGTAGACGTGGGCGACGCCAACAAAACCGGCAAACAAGCCGTTGTTGGGAAAGGTCTGGTTGCTCTGGCTGGCCGCAATGTAATTGCTGATTTCCTTGTCGAAGACGCCGATCGAGGCGATGCCGGCGTTCGGCAGATAGCGTTCAAACGACAGGTCGAACGAATTGGCAGTGGTGGGCTTCAGCTCCGGATTTCCCTTGGTGACAGTGTTCGCGCCGGGATCGATATTGAGCGAGGCCGATACCTGGCTAAAGCCCGGCCTGGCGATGGTCGAGGAGAAGGCCGCGCGCAACAGCGTCGAGCCGCCCAGTTCATAGCGCGCCTGCACGCTGGGGAACCAGTTGAGGTAGTTGCGGTCGCGGTTCTCCGGCTGGATCATGGAATTGCCGGCGGCGTCCACGCCCTTGGCGTTGGCGGCATAATTGGCGCGGGTCGCTTCCACGCGCACGCCGCCGGTCACCCCCAGCGCGCCGGAGCGTATCTGGTATTGGCCGTAGGCGGCGTAGACGTCTTCCTTGTCCTGCAGGTACTGGAGCGCGGCGTTTTCCGCATCCGAGGCCGACACCACCTGCTGGCTCCCATACAGCTTTTGCATCAGTCCCGGCGTAAGTTGCGGTCCGTTCTGGTAGTGGCCGTCATAGAACGTGACGCCGGGACCGCCCGAAGCTGCGGTCAGCGGCAGTACCGGCGGATTGTCGAACGAATAGGGCTGGCCGTTGACCACGCGTTTGCGCAGGCGCGCACCGGCGCCGACCTTGAGGCTCTCTTCATCGTAGCCGCCGATGCGCGTATCCCATGCTAGGTTGGCGGCCAGCGACCATTCGTGGTCCGAGATGTCGGTGGTACTGTTCTGTAATTTGACCAGTGCATAGTTGGCAGGATTCAGGTAGTCCGCACCGTTCACGGTGAACGCCGGCACATTGCCGGGTCCGCTGTTGGCATAGCTGACAGTGGGCGCGCCCGATGGCGTGTAGTTGAAGTCGGAGTTATAGTCGTGCATCTTGTTGTACGAGCCGCGCGTATACCCCAGGCGGTAGTCCAGCACAGCGTGTTCCAGCTGGTTCTTGCCGCCGGCCATGAACACCTTGTTGTTGATGGTTTCTTGTTCGTCGCGCAAGGTCTTGTCGAAGCCATTGGCACCCATGCCGTCAATAAAGCCGCTCGCCGTGGCGACCGGCGCGCCGTCCGGCGTCACCGTCAGGCGCTGGCGCAACACCGATTCGGTATAGCCGGCGTCGAAGCCGCGGATGTAATAGCTGTTGCGCGCGTCAGGCTGGTAGCCAAGGTCGATGCCGACGCCGTGACGGCGGCGGTGATACTGGTACCAGCGCAGGTCCCAGCCGGCGTAGGTCAATGGGGAATGGACGCCGTCGTCGAGGAAGGCCGGTTCGACATCGTCGATGCCGCGCTTGTCCTCATAGTAGGCGGCCGTGACGACGATCGAGAAAGGGTGGGAGGCATAAGCATTGCCGCTGCTTCGATCCGTGCCGTCACCTCCGAAACGGGTGCCGGTGGTCAACGACAGGTCGGCGATATTGGTGCCGCGCAGCGATTCGCGTCCGGTGCCGATGCGCGCTTCAAGGAAGGGCTTGCCGTTGCGGGGCGTGGTCTTGGGCGTGATTTCTATGGTGCCGCCCAGCGCCTCGGCATCCTGCTCCGGCAGATTGGACTTGGTCACCGTGATCGCGCCGACCAGGCCGGTCGGAATCGCGTCTAGCGCCACCGCGCGTCCGCCGCCGAACGGCGAGGCGTTGTTCGACGGCGGAAGCCG
The DNA here is from genome assembly GCF_009857655.1 of Duganella vulcania. Taxonomy (NCBI): domain Bacteria; kingdom Pseudomonadati; phylum Pseudomonadota; class Betaproteobacteria; order Burkholderiales; family Oxalobacteraceae; genus Duganella; species Duganella vulcania. The sequence goes on along the minus strand of NZ_WWCX01000045.1, from coordinate 25,811 downwards.
CAGGCCGCCGAAGGTCGTACTGTTGAGGTCGGCGTCGAGACCGCGGATATTGACGAAGCGTCCCTCGCCGGTGTCGGTCTCCAACGAGATGCCGGGAATGCGGCGCACCGATTCGGCGATGTTCACGTCGGGCAGCTTGCGCATCTCCGCCGCCGTCATCAGGTTGATTAGATTAGGCGCTTGTTCCTGCGCCTGCCGCGCATTGGCGTTGGTGGCGCGCTGGGCGTCCACCACGATCACCTGGATGGCTTCGCCGGACGGCGCGGCAGTCGCCGGGTCGGCCGCGTATGCGGGCATCAGGAACAGCTGGCTGATGAGGGCGGGAAGGAGCGCTTGCTGGATTGGTCTGGTTTGCATACATACTTTCATTGAAAATGAAGAACGTCTAGGACTGGGGTGGCAAGGGAAGAGGGGTCGGTGGCAGGGATGGGCAGGGCAATGCGCACCATCAGGCCGCTGGCGTCGGGCAGGCTGGCGCTCAGCGCGATCGACCCGGCCATACGCTGGACGATGTTGTGCACGATCGCCAGCCCCAGGCCGGAGCCCGTGCCGGTTATGGCGGCGCCCCGATAAAACGGCGACAGCACTAGTTCGCGTTCGTGCTCAGGCACGCCGGGACCGTTGTCTCTGACGCAGATGTGCAGCGCCGCGGCGCGGTATTCGATGTCGATATCCACCTGGCCGCCCGGCTGGATGTAACGGATGGCGTTGTCGATCAGATTGCGCAGCACGGCGCCTAAATCCATCGTGTTCGAGCACACGCTGCACGCCATGTCCACATTGGCGGTGAGCACGACCTGCTTTTGATCGGCCAGCGGCAGCAGGTCTTCCAATACGCTCTGGCATACAAAGCCCACGGCGACTGCATCCCGGTTCGCGGCATCGCGGCCTTGCAGGCGTGCAAGGAGCAGCAGTTGGGCTACCAGGTGACGCGCCCGCAAGATGCCGCGTTGCAGGGACTGTAATCTGGGCTGGGCCTGCTCGCTCAGGTTCAGGTCAGCCAGCAATTCGGCTTGCAGCGAGATGGCGGTGAGCGGCGTGCGCAACTCGTGGGCGGCATCGGCGACGAAGCGTTTCTGCTGCGCGAGCGCCAGTTCAACTCGATGCAGCAAGCGGTTAATGGCGGCGGTGAATGGCAGGACTTCGCTGGGCACTTCGCTGTCGTCGAGTGGCGCCAGTTGATCGTCGCCGCGTTCGTCGAGCTCTTGGGCTAGCCGCATGACCGGCGCGAGCATATGCCGTATCAGGGCGACCATCGCCAGCGCCAGCACCGGGATCAGCACGGCGATCGGTACAATGGTGGTCTTGCCGGCGTTGTGCGCCACTTCATCGCGCACGACGGTGCTCTGGCTGACCGCCACGCGCTCGCCGCCGGGCAGCGTGCGGATGAACAGGCGCCGCTGCTGGCCTTGCACCTCCAGCGTTTGCAAGCCGTCCGGCAGATCGGCAGCCAGTGGCAGCGGTACTTCGGCGCCTTCCACTTCTCCCCACGCGCCCTTATGCAGCAGTTGCACCATGATGCGCGCGCCGACGTCGACTACATGATTGTCGAGGTCCTGCAAACCGAGAGGCGTGGCCAGGTGGCGCCGCTCGGCCAGCGCCGACATCTGGCGCAGCTGGTCGTCCTGCAGCTCGTTGACTTCGTGGAAGGCGGTGCGATAGGAAACGGTGCCGGCGATGCCGGCGGCGACCAGCATCACGCCAGCCAGGGACAAGGCCAACCTGACTTGCAGCGAGCGCAAACCGCTCATTTAGCCACCGCCCAGCCCATGCCGCGCACGTTGCGAATGGTGGACTGGCCGAATTTACGGCGGATGGAGTAGATCAGGAATTCCAGCGCGTTGCTGGAGACGTCGTCGTCGCTGTGGTACACCTCGCGTTCCAGCGCTTCGCGCGAGCGGATCGCTCCCGGCCTTGCAAGCAGGGCTTGCATCAACGACGCTTCGCGCTGGGACAGCGGCGCCTCGATCTCGCCCACGCTCATGCACAGGGAGTCGAGGTTGAGCCGGATGGCGTCGGTGCCGATATGGCGCTCGTTTTGCTTGCGGTAGCGGCGTTGCACGCTGCGCATGCGCGCCAGCAACTCCGGCATGTCGAACGGCTTCAGGATGTAGTCGTCGGCGCCCAAGTCAAGTCCGCGCACGCGGTCGCCGAGCCCGTCGCGGGCGCTGACGATCATCACCGGCAGCAGCGGCGCGTTCTGCTGCAACGCTTGCATGACGGTCATGCCGTCGCAGCCGGGCAGGCCGAGGTCGAGCAGCACCATGTCGTAATGGTCGAAGACGGCTTCCAGCGCCTTCCTGCCGTCGCGGACCCAATCGACCACGAAAGCCGCCTGCTGGAGCGCCAACTGCATCGCCTCGCCGACCATGTCATCATCTTCCACCAGTAGTACGCGCACGCCGGGCCATCCTTTAACTCGCAGGCGCCGGACTATCCCGCGCCTTGAACAAGAGGCAAGTATGGCGAGCAAATATGTAGGCTTGATTACAGCAAACTTAGTTGAAAGACAGTGGGGGTTGATAGGCCCGAATTTGGCTGGTTGTTAATGCTGACTTAATAGAACCGTATTTAGACTGTGGATCCGCAGTACGGTTCGTCAACATGAAAGGCAACTCCATTATGTTTAATAAGTCGCTCTTACTGTCACTGCTGCTTGTCATTGTCTTGCCGGAAGTCAATGCCGCCGATTATTCGGTTCTTCAGAAATGGACGTTTGACGAGGCTGGCCGTTGGGACTACCTAGATGTTGAACCCGTGCATCAGCGTCTGTTCATGACGCGAGGCGACCACTTACAAGTGCTCGATCTGCCTTCGGGCAAGTTCGCGGGTCGGATCGACGGATTGCAGGGCGGGCATGGCGTAGCATTCGCACAGAAACTGGGGCTGGGATATGCCAGTAGCGGCGGCAGCAACAGCGTGATCGTGTTCGATCTCGGGACTCTGCAAGCCAAGCAGGAAGTGAAAGTTTCCGGCGTCAACCCCGACGCCATCCTGTTTGATGAGGGTAGCGGCAACCTTTACACCTTCAATGGGAAATCGGAGAATGCTACCGTATTTGACGCCGCCAGCATGAAATTGAAGGCAACCATTGCCTTGAACGGTAAGCCGGAATTTGCGGTCACTGACGGCAAACGGGTTTATGTGAATATTGAAGACAAGGCTGAAATTGCCGTCGTGGATATAGCCAGCAACCGGGTGGTAGCGAGTTGGCCGCTAAGAGGTTGTGAAGAACCGACTGGCTTAGCATTAGATTCCATCCATGCGCGTTTGTTCTCAGTTTGCCAGAACGGCGTGATGGTGGTGGTTAGTGCCGCCGACGGCAAGGTTGTCGCTACTGCCCCGATAGGCCAGCATGCGGACGCAGTAGTCTACGCTGCTGCCAGCGCTACGGTGTTTTCATCGAACGGCGACGGGTCGCTGAGCATGATTCACCAGGATGGTGCCGACCACTATGTCAACACCCAAACGCTGCATACCGAAAAGGGTGCTCGCACCTTGGCCATGGACCACCAAAATGGCCGTATATACTTACCGACGATATTGAACCAACATTTCACCGTTATTGTTGCTGCACCATAACATGTCAGGAATTCTCCCATGCGGTTACTGCTAATAGAAGACGATCCTATGATCGGCGAGAGCATGGAGGAAGCCCTGCGCAGCGAATGCTATGCCGTGGATTGGGTACGTGATGGGTTGACGGCGGAAATGTCAATACGGCAGGATATCTATGATTTGCTAGTACTGGACTTGGGCCTGCCCGGGCGCCAGGGTATGGATGTATTGCGACGATATCGCGCTCAAGGTGGGGAGACACCGGTATTGATCGTTAGCGCGCGCGATGCCACTGCGATGCGCATTGAAGGACTGGACGCCGGTGCTGACGATTATCTGGTCAAGCCTTTTGACGTGGACGAACTGCTTGCGCGCATACGCGCGGTTCTCCGCCGGCGTGGTAGTCGTACCAACTCGATGGTGTCGCATGGTGGTTTGACGCTAAATCTAGCCGGACACGAAGCGACATTTGACGGCGCGGCGTTGCACTTGTCGTCTCGTGAGTTTGGAGTGCTACGGGCGCTTATCGACAACCCGGGCGAAGTATTGTCCAAGACTCAGTTGGAAGAAAAAATCTACGGTTGGGGCGAGGAAATCGAAAGCAACACGATCGACGTCTATATCCATCATTTACGTAAAAAACTGGGCAGCGATTTCATCAAGAACGTGCGAGGCGTTGGCTACAAGCTGGCCAGCATTGTATGAAGTCGATCCGTGCCCAACTGCTGGCGGGATTGTTATTTGGAACCGTTCTCTGTACCTCGGCGGCGGCGTTTCTGGTGTACCGAATGGCGGACCATGAGGCGGACGAACAATCTGATCTCCGCTTACGTCAGGTTGCCTGGGCCCTGCCGTTATGGCTGGGGGACGAGGTCAAAGTGCCTAAAGAAGCGGATTCCGACGACGCGGTGTTGGTACAGGTTTGGAATGGTCCGAGCAGGCAGATATACCTGTCCGAACCGTCGCAGGCGCTGCCCCGCCAGCCGACGCAAGGCTACCGAACAATCGCGGCACAAGGAGAGCGATGGCGGGTGTATGCGGAGCAGCGGTCGAACTACTTCGTGCAGATAGCACAGCCGATCTCGACCCGTCAGCGGGTGGCCGCCCACATGGCGCTGCGTATCGTGCCTCCGCTGCTGCTGTTGTTGCCAGCGCTCGCGGCGATAATCTGGGTTGTAGTCGGCAAGGCGACCGAACCGTTGGAACGGATGGCACAGGCGGTGCGCGGGCGCTCTCCGAGCGCGCTTCAGCCATTGGAAGTGAGCGGGCTGCCGTTGGAGTTGCTGCCGATCGTGACGTCGCTCAATGGGCTGCTGCTGCGGATCGACAGCGCGATGTCGGCGCAGCGTAATTTTGTCGCGGATGCCGCGCACGAACTGCGGTCGCCACTCACCGCACTCAAGCTCCAACTGCAATTAGCTGAGCGCTCAACGGATGAAGCGCAGCGGGCGGCATCATTTCGTAAATTGCACGAGCGGCTGGAGCGCTCGATTCACCTAGTGCAGCAATTGCTGACCTTGGCTCGCCATGAGCAGACGCGGTCGCCTCCTGTAAGCCTGTCGGTCGATTTGATGACGATGGCACGACAAGTTGTAGCCGATCATTCCATCTATGCCGAGAGTAAGGCGATTGACTTAGGCATGGTGGTCGCCACGCATACGCTCGTAGTGCGAGCGCATGCGGAAGGGTTGCAGGTCATGCTGAACAATCTCGTCGACAACGCCCTACGTTACACGCAGTTGGGTGGGCAGGTTGATGTGCTGGTTGGAGTAGAGAGTGGTAAGCCCTATCTGAAGGTTGTTGACAACGGACCGGGCGTCCCAGAGCTCGAGCGAGGGCGGATCTTTGACCGCTTTTACCGACCCGATGGGAACGCTGTATGGGGCTGTGGTCTTGGCATGTCCATCGTAAAAAATGTCGTTGATAGTCATGGCGCGGAAATCGAGTTGACCAACAACCCTTGCGGAACTGGGTTGGTGGTCACGGTGCGGCTGCCGTTCGCAGCGTTGGCTTAACATTCGACGTCGATTTAACACGCACTTAATTCTCTTGTAAGTACGCTGTACGTATCGTTTTGTTTTCGTTTGGATATCGCCTATGTTAATGGCCTGTAAAATACTACGGCTGCGTTACAGCTTTTTGTTGGCTGGCGTATTTGTGTCCGCCTGCTCAACCTACCAGCCGCTGCCACTACGGGAGGGCAAGTGGAATGGCCTAGTCGTAGATACCCGTAGTCTGCCGTTTGCGCCGATGGCCGCGCATCACTTTGATCCCGACGATGGCCTTGATATCGTCGAAGTGGCAATGTTCGCGGTGGTCAACAATCCCGATTTGCGGCTGGTACGTGACGATGCAGCAATCGCGCACGCGCAATCTTTTTCTGCCGGCTTGCTTCCTGACCCGCAGTTATCACTCAGTGGCGACCTGTCCAACAGCGCAGGGGCTGGCGCCACCAAGGCGTTCAATGCCGGTCTGAACTATGACATCACCAGTCTCCTGACGCATAGTGCGCTGCATCGCGCCACCGAAAGCGATGCTGCCAAAACCGACCTCACGTTGCTGTGGCAGGAGTGGCAGGTGGCATCGCAGGCGCAACTACTGTTCGTCAAGGTGGTGCAAGGCCGCAAGCAGATGACGGTATTGAATGACACGCGCCGGCTGTTCGCCGACCGTTACGAGCGCACGCGCCGGGCGCTCGACAGCGGTCTGGTGAACAGCGATGCCGTCACCCCTAACTTAGCGGCGCTTCAGGATGTGGACCGCCAGCTGTTTGATCTGAAAAAGCTGCAAAACCAGGCTGTCCATGAACTGAACGCTTTGCTGGGACTGGCGCCAGATACGGTGCTGATATTCCAGCCAGTCGGCGACCTCGGTACGGTCGATGCGGCGTTGGCGCAGTCGGCGTTGGCCGATATTGCACGGCGGCGTCCCGACCTGCGCGCTCTGCAGGCCGCGTATCAAGCGGAGGACCAGCGCTATCGCAGCGCTCTGCTGGCGCAGTTCCCGGCGTTGACCCTTGGTTTTACACGCGCACGCGATTCCAGCGACGTCTATTCAAGCGGGGTCGGCATCACGATGTCGCTGCCGTTCCTGAACCGTAATCGCGGCAACATCGCGATCGGGCAGGCCAGCCGGCAGAAAGCTTACGACGAGTATCAGGTGCGAGTGCAGGCCGCGCGTAGCGACGTCCAACGCATCCTGGAGGAACAGGCGCTGAACTTGGCGCAGGCTGCTAGGTTGGATGCCGATTTACAGGATCAGTCGAAAGTACTGGCGCGCAGCGACCAGGCCTTCCGCACCGGCGATGCCGACGTGTTGGCCTACGCCTTGGCGCGTTCGGCGCTGCTGGCCAGGCAACTGGAGCGCATCACCTTGGAGCAAGCAGTGCTGGAGCAGCGGGTCGCTTTGAGCACAGTGCTCGGCATTGATATGACCAACCTTGAAAGTACTAAACCATGACCCGAATGACATTGATCGGCGGGGCGCTGTTGCTGGCCCTGACAGCCGGCGGCGCCTGGTGGTATTCCCACGCCGGCGGCGCGAGCGCGGCGGCTGGCGACGAAGAGGCCGGGGGCGGCAGCGTGCTGGTGCAGACAGTCAAGGTGAGCATGCAGCCTCTGCCTTTGACCATGAGCGTGTTCGGCGATATCGCCGCAGGCAAGGTCGAGTCGCAAAGCCTGCCACAGGCCGGTCAGGTGACCCGGATGGCCGTCGTTGCAGGACAATCGGTGCGCCGTGGCGACTTGCTTGCCGTCCTGTCCAGCGATCCGAATGGACTGTTGGCCTATGAACAGGCGTCCAGCGCGTTGGAATTCGCCCGGCATGAGCTAAAACGGCAGCAGGATTTGCTGGCCTTGCAGCTGTCCACGCAATCTCAGGTGGATGCCGCCGCAAAGGCGGCGGCTGATGCCAAGGCCATGCTGGCGGCACAGGCTCGCCTGAACGGCGCCCACGGTTCGGTTGATCTGATCTCGCAGTTCGACGGCGTGGTCGTCGCCATGCCTGTCGCCCAGGGCGACCGCGTGGCACCCGGCGCCACCATTGTGCAGCTGGGGCGCACCGATACATTGAAGGTCTTGCTTGCGGTCGAGCCCGCACGCGTCGGCGAGCTGAAAACCGGCATGAAAGTCACGCTCGCGCCACTTCAGGAGGGTGCGCCGGCCGCTACCAGCACTATCACCTCGATACAGAATATGATCGATCCGAAGACGCAGATGGCTGGAGCGATCGCTTTGTTGCCCGCACTGGCGCAGGCGCGGATGGCGGTCGGGACGCATCTGCAGGGTGTGATCGAGCTCGGCAGCCGTTCGGCATGGTCTGTGCCGCGCCAGGCGGTGCTGGTGGACGACCAGGGAGCATATCTGTTCCAGGTGGCGCATGGCAAGGCGCGCCGCGTGGCAGTGCGCAAACTGATCGAGACCGACCGGGTTGTGGGCGTCGAAGGCGTGCTCGATGCGGCGCTGCCGGTGGTGGTGCTGGGGAATTATGAATTGCAGGATGGCGGTGCCGTGCGCGGAGGCACGCCATGAGCGTCGCGGCATGGGCGCAGTCGCACCGCCGCTCCATCCTGTTCCTGCTTCTGATGCTGGCGATGGCGGGGATGGTGGCGGCCTTCCATCTGCCAGTGTCGCTGTTCCCGACCATTTCGTTCCCGCGTGCAGTGGTGTCGCTCGATGCGGGCGATCAACCGGCCGAACAGATGGAAATGCTGGTCACGCGGCCGGTGGAGGAGGCGGTGCGGCGCGTACCCGGCGTGCGCAACCTGCGTTCGACCACCAGCCGCGGCTCGGCTGAAGTATCAATCAATTTTGATTGGGGCCGGGACATGGCCGCCGCCACGCTGGAGGTCAACGCCGCCATCGCCCAGATTCTCGGCCAGCTGCCCGCTGGCACGCAGATGACGACGCGGCGCATGGATCCGACGGTGTTTCCGATCATTGCCTACAGCCTGGTATCGAGCACGCTGTCGCCGGTGCAGCTGCGCGACCTGGCGGAATATCAGCTTCGGCCGTTGCTGTCCAGCGTCAACGGCGTGTCCAGTGTGCAGACCATGGGCGGCGCGCTGGAGGAATATCGCGTGACGGTCGATCCGGCCCGCCTGCGTGCCCACGACCTGACGCTGGACGAGGTGGCGCGCACGTTAGCGGCCACCAACGTGTTGTCGGCGGTGGGCCGGTTGGAGGATCACTATAAGCTGTATCTGGTGATGTCCGATACCCGGCTGCAAAGCCTGGTCCAGATCCGCCAGACCGTGTTGCGCAACGCCGCCGGGGCCATAGTGAGGCTGGCCGATGTCGGCACGGTTGAGCAGGCGGTGGTGCCAGAATGGACGCGTGTGACCGCTGATGGCCGTGATGCCGTGCTGTTCTCGGTGTACCAGCAACCGGGCAGCAACAGCGTGCAGATTGCCGCCGACATCAAGGCTAAGTTGGCTGAATACCAGCACAATATTCCGGCCGGGGTGCACGTCGCCAGTTGGTATGACCAGAGCGAGCTGGTGACGGAATCGGCTAGCAGCGTACGCGATGCGGTGCTGATTGGTATCGGTCTGTCCGCCATGGTGCTGCTGGTGTTCTTGCGTAACGTTAAGGTGACTATGATCGCGGTGGTGGTGGTGCCGGCGGTGCTGGCCAGCACGGTGCTGCTATTGTCAGTCCTTGGTATGAGTTTCAACATCATGACGCTGGGCGGTATGGCGGCGGCGGTTGGGCTTATCATCGACGATGCCATCGTTATGATTGAACATATAATGCGCCGCCTGCAGGGGGGGCAGGGTGAAATGCACGAGCGGGTGGTTACGGCGGCAATTGAATTCACCCGTCCCCTAGCCGGATCCAGCGCTTCGACGCTGGTGATCTTTGCGCCTCTAGCTTTCCTCAGCGGCGTGACCGGTGCCTTCTTCAAAGCGCTGTCGCTGACCATGGCGGCAGCTCTGTTCATTTCCTTCCTGTTAACTTGGCTGGCCGTTCCGCTGTTAGCTGAGCGCTTCCTCAAGGCGCGCGATGCCGAGCCGCACGTGGAATCACGCCTGCTGCTATGGCTTCAGCGCCATTACCGTAGAGCGCTAGAGGCTCTATTCCGTCGCCCGTTGCTGGTGGTGCCGGCGGTGGTGGCGCTGGTGATGGTTGGCATCCTGGCATTCCGGGCGGTCGGATCGGGCTTTATGCCGGCGATGGACGAGGGCGGCTTCGTCCTAGACTACCGTAGCCAGCCCGGCACCGCGTTGTCGGAAACCGACCGCCTGCTGCGACAGGTTGAACAGATTGTGCGCAATACCCCCGATGTGGAAAGCTACTCGCGCCGCACTGGCACTGGCCTGGGCGGCGGCCTGAGCGAAGCGAACAGTGGAGATTTCTTCATTCGCCTCAAGGTGGCCAACCGGCGTCCTGTCGAAGCGGTGATGGACGATATCCGGGGCCGGGTTGAACACGATGTGCCCGGCCTGACGATAGAAATGGCGCAGCTGATGGAAGACTTGATCGGTGACCTGACGGCGGTGCCGCAGCCGGTTGAAATCAAGATTTTCGCCGACACGCCCGAACAGCTAAATCGCGCGGCGCAGAAGGTCGCCGCGCGCATCGCGAAAATAAATGGCGTGGTCGATGTCCGTAACGGCATCAATCCGGCCGGCGATGCACAGTTGATACACATCGATCCGATCAAGGCGGCGCAGGAGGGGACCGATGTCGATGCGATCAGCAAGTCGGTCGATGCAATGCTCAACGGCGTGGTGGCGACGCGCGTGGCCGTCGGTTCGAAAATGGTCGGCTTGCGCCTGTGTATACCCAAGGCCTTGCGCAGCACGGATACGGCGCTGCTGCAGCTGCAAATCCGCGCGCCGGACGGCCATCTATTCCCCTTGCAGAGGGTGGCGACGATGCAGGCCGTCACCGGCCAGCCGCAGATCGCCCGCGAAAACCTCCAGCGCATGGTGGCGGTGACCGCACGCATCAGCGGGCGCGACCTGGGTTCGGTGATCGCCGACGTCAAGCAGTCCATGGCGCAGCCGGACGCACTGCCGGTCGGCGCGTATTTCACGCTGGGCGGGCTGTATGAGCAACAGCAGATCGCCTTCCAGGGGCTGTTGATGGTGTTCGCCGCGGCTGCCGCGCTGGTGTTCTTGCTGCTGCTGTTTATGTACGAGAGCTTCCGCATCGCGCTGTCCATCCTGGTGACGGCGTTGCTGGCGGTGTCCGCGGTGTTCGCCGGCCTGTGGATCAGTCGGACGGAGCTGAATATTTCCGCGATGATGGGCATGACCATGATCATCGGCATGGCCACCGAGGTGGCGATCTTCTACTACTCGGAACAACAGGACCTGTTGCACACCATGCCGATGGAACAGGCGCTGGTCGAAGCCGGCATCAACCGCATGCGGCCGATTGCGATGACCACACTGGCGGCGATCCTGACTTTGCTGCCGCTGGCCTTCGCCATCGGTAAGGGTTCCGAAATGCAGCAACCGCTGGCCATAGCGATCATTTCCGGCTTGGTAGTGCAATTGCCGCTGGTTCTGTTGCTGATGCCGGTGCTGGCCCATGTGACGCGCAACCGGAGTCGCGCGTAAGGGCGCAGTGTGAGCGCTCTCGTCACAAGGGCAGGTTTCGCGTGGCATCAGTTCACCTCAGCAATGCTGCCGGCCACCAGCAAGCCGGTGACCGCTGCGGACAGCGTGCGATATTTGCTCTCCAGAGTGAGACGCGAAATTGAGTGTCCCAAAGTCTGGCCGCGCGGATTTAGCGGTCGCTGAGCCCGCGCCAAACCATTCGCTAATGGGCCGTTAATTCTGGACCGCTATCGACGACAAATTTCAACCGACTCATCTTCTTAAAGGTATTGCATGTCTTAACAACCTTCCGCGACCGGCGCCATGGTCAACAAAGTGCCCGCCGCCGTGCTGAGCTTCTGGCTCATCAAGGTAATCGCCACCACCGTCGGCGAGACCGGCGCAGATTACCTCGCGGTCAACGCCGGACTGGGCGCAGCCGTCACCGGCTGCATCACCGCCACGCTGCTGGCCATTGCGCTGGCGGCGCAACTGCGCAGTAGACGCTTCGTGCCGTGGCTGTACTGGTTATGTGTGGTGCTACTCAGCGTAGCCGGCACCCAGATTGCAGATGCGCTGACCGACGGCTTGGGCGTAAGCTTGTACCTCAGCACAGGTGTGTTCGCTGTCATGCTGGCACTGTTGTTTGCGGCCTGGTACAGGCGCGAGCGCACGTTGTCAATTACCACCATCAACACCGGCCGCCGCGAGCGCTGTTACTGGGCGGCTATCCTGTTGACCTTCGCGCTGGGCACGGCAGCCGGCGACCTGGCCACGGAGGAACTGGCGCTGGGATTCCGACTGGGCGTGGTGGTATTTGGCGCGCTGATCGCCGTCATCTATGCCGCCAACCGTAGCGGAGCAAATGCGGTGCTGACGTTCTGGCTGGCCTACATCTTAACGAGGCCGCTGGGAGCCTCGCTGGGTGACCTGCTGTCGCAATCGACCGAGTACGGCGGCATCGGCTGGGGCACGGTCAACACCAGCATCGTGTTTCTGCTGGCGATCGCCGCGCTGGTGGCGATGGTGAGCCGCAGGCCGGTCGCCATCCATTCGAACTGACTTTTTAACCTGAGGGAAGAATTATGCAAACCAAGCACTTCAAACGTCGCATCATCGTGGCCGGCGCCGTCGCCTTCCTGGTCGCGGGCATCGCTCCATCGAGCCCTTGGCTGACAGCCGCACGAGCTGTTAGTAGCGCCAGGCTGGGTGACCTGGGCAAATTCCGCGCCATTGCCCAGGTTACTGCCGTGCTCGTGGATGCTGGCGACTTGGCCGGCGGCAAGAAGCGTATCAAAGACCTGAAGAAGTCGTGGGACGAAGCGGAAGCTGGCCTGAAACCGCGCGCCGCAACCGAGTGGCATGTGATCGACAAGGCGATCGACAAGGCGCTGGATGCGCTGCGCGTAATTCCTCCTGACGCCGCAGCCTGCAAACGAGCCATGGTCGAGCTGCTGGCGGCCCTCGACAAGGCCCAGGCGAAATAGACGCTTCAGCGGCCGAACCAAATTACGCCCCGGAGCTCCGTCAGCGTTCGTCGAACTGCATGGTCTAGGGGTACGGTTTCGCCCACGCGGCGCGCCACTGCGGTAACGATCGACAACTCAGTTCCGATCTGGTGTGTGCGTCGCCCAGTGTACGGAATGGGCGCGGCCGTGCCACCCACTAGCGCGCAAGGCGGCGCCGGATGACGGGTAGCCGCCTTAGGGCAGCGGGGTGGCCTGGACTATCTGACTATCGATTGCGTCGAAGTGGTGGACAGGTAACAGCTGGTTCGACCGGAACCACGACGGTGCTGGAAGTTATCTGCTACGCATAAGCTGTCTGACGCTGTCCGCCGCCCGCTCAATATCCGGGGACTGTGCGTCAGATAATTCTGGCACCGGTAGTCTCTGTAGTCCCAGAAGTTTGCGCTACACGCGAAACCCACGCCGCGTCGGACAGCCTGTTCATGTACGTCGACGCGCCTGGTGACCCGCCAGGTGGCAGCAAGCCGGCCAAAGCCCTTGAGTGGCTTCGTCGCACCAACAAGGACAGTTCTGTCAATCCCTTGTCCGTCCTTGGCAAGTCGATCGAAGGCATATGGACGCGCCGCCAAACCGGTGGGATGACGGCACAGATAAACACAAAATCGAGAATGTCCTGGAACACTGGAACCTGCGCTACGCACAGGGCGGCCATATTTCAACCGCTGCGTCGGCTGCTTCATCGTCCAGAACCCTCGAAGAACTGCTTAAGACGTTCGCCTATCGCGCTGTCGACGAAAAGTTTTCACGCGCGCTTGCCAAAGTTCAATCGGATCCCCGCGAAGCGGTATCCGCAGCCCGCAATATATTGCAATCTTTCTGCAAGTTGTACATTGCCGAGAACGAATTGGAAATGCCGGCAAAGCAAGATATCAAGTCGCTCTGGTCGGTCGTAAGCAAGCACTTGGGGTTCGATCCTTCAGCCGTTGCCGATACCGACCTGCAGACCATCCTCAGCGGGATGATTGTCGTGGTAGAAGGTATCGGGGTGCTTCGAACATTTGCTAGTTCCGCGCATGGTCGCGGGTCGACTTCCAATCGTCTTGAGCCGCGCCATGCGCGATACCGCTCATATAGGCGCTGGTCTTGCCCAGCGTCTCGATGCGCAGCTGCTTGGCCAGCGTCCACAGCACAGGCTGGGGCACAGCCAGCGGGTCGTCCAGGAACGTACCCAGGTAGCGTACGGTCCCGAGCTGGACGGCGAAGCCCAGCCGATTGTGCGCACCGCGCTTCTGTGCGATCAGCGCATGGTCGGTGTCGTCCAGATGGAAATATCGGGCAAGGTCATGGGGCGACGGTGGGCCAGCGTAGCGGCCGTAATTTTCGCGCTGGTCGTTCGAGAGAAAGTTAACTGGCATCGGATATCCTGGTGAGCTGAAACCGCTTCATTATGCCGCGAGTCAACGGATCGCTGAGACGGGCGTCTCAGTAAACGGAATAGCCGAGGCACGCAAAGCTAATGTGCAGCGGCTCAGTGCCAGCTAAGTCATCTCCCGTAGTCTCTCCGTTGGGGGTGTTTGGCGAAAGAGTAATTAAAGTACGCCAAGCCTTTGGAATTGGCAGTAACGGCCTGATTGTTCCATTGTCCGAATTCACCGGGTCCCGATTTCAATCAACTCGATAGGAGCATCATCATGATCGCATCAAAGAAACACGTAATGTCCTTGCTGGGTCTTGTTTTAACCGTGGCAGCAGCTAATGTGTTCGCCTACACGGGCCAGGAACTGGCCAAAGAAGCAAAAATCAATATCGAGCAAGCGCGAGCGATTGCTCTCAAGGCTCATCCCGGAAAAATCACCGATGAGGAACTGGAACAGGAGAAAGGTGGTAGCGGCCTGCGCTATTCCTTCGACATTCGAAACGGCAAAGTCACGCAGGAAGTAGGTGTCGATGCCAAAACTGGCAAACTGTTGGAGAACGCGCCAGAAGGACCCAACCCGGACTAACTGGCTCGTGAGTTGCTGCCGCGAAAAACAGCTGTGGCCTATGCCTGGGCTAAGTTTGTCCTGGCATACTTGCCTCAAAATCCACTCGCCAATGGCCGGACAACCCCATGAATACGCTAACCACACCTTCCGCATCAAACTTGCTCAACAAGGTCCCTGAAGTAACGCTCTCGTTCTGGATTATCAAGATTATGTCGACGACGGTCGGAGAAACCGGTGCCGACTTTCTGGCTGTCAACGCAGGCTTCGGCCAAGGCGTGACTCGTGCAGTGATGGGTGCGCTGTTGGCTGTTGCCTTACTCATGCAGTTGCGCACGCGGCGCTACACGCCCTGGATTTACTGGCTCACGGTTGTTCTGGTTAGCGTGGTTGGTACCCTGATTACTGACCTGCTCACCGATGGGCTAGGCGTGAGCCTGTATGTCAGTACGTCGGCATTTGCCGTGGCTCTGGCAGGGATTTTTGCGGTTTGGTTTTGGGTGGAGCGCACTTTGTCCATCCATAAGATTTTCACACGGCGCAGGGAGTTGTTTTACTGGTCTGCCATCCTCTGTACGTTTGCACTTGGCACAGCGGCAGGTGACTTGGCGACCGAAGCGCTCGGTCTTGGCTTCACATGGGGGGCGGTGTCGTTCGGCACACTGATCGCTATCACCTATGCGGCATGGCGCGTGGGCGGCAACGCCGTGCTTACCTTCTGGGTTGGCTACATCCTGACACGCCCCTTCGGTGCCGCACTCGGCGACCTGCTGACGCAGGCCAAGACCTATGGGGGTCTCGGCATGGGTGCCATGTGGACCAGCGCTCTATTCCTGACCGTGATCGTAATGCTGGTGGCCGTCGCGCAGTTCAGCGTTGGCAGCCGCATGAATGCACAAGCCGCCGAATAACCTCTACCCAATAACTCAAGGAAAAATCATGCGTCATCTGCATTCGCTGACCCGCCCCGTTGCCGCACTATCGGCCATCGCTCTCTTGGCTCTTGCGGCCGGCTGTTCAAAGTCCACCGACACCAGTACGGCAGGCTCTGCCTCATTAGCAACAAGTCAGACCACCTCCGTGCCGCAGGCAAAGACCGCATCCAAGCTGGGCGACCTGTCTGCGTTTCGGACCATCGCCGCAGATGTTGCCGCCATCGTGGATAAAGGCGATCTGCCAGCAGCGAAAACACGGATCAAGGATTTGGAGGTCGCATGGGACTCGGCGGAAGCAGGCTTGAAGCCTCGTGCAGCGGATGATTGGCACATGCTCGACAAGGCCATTGACCGCGCCCTTAGCGCGCTACGTGCAGATGCGCCCAATCAAACCGACTGCAAGACCGCTATGTCGGAGCTACTAAAAATATTTGAATCACCTCAAGCGACTAATTGAGGGAGACGATATGAATACAACAACAAGACATGCGCTAACCAAGGTTCCAGAAGTGACATTGATCTTCTGGATCATCAAGATCGCCGCCACTACTCTCGGTGAAACAGGCGGCGACGCCGTCTCGATGTCGATGAATCTGGGCTATCTGATTGGCACGATCATTTTTGCGATAATATTTATCGCTGCGGTCATTGCTCAGATTAAGGCAAAGCAATTTCATCCGTTTCTTTACTGGACGACGATCATTGCAACCACCACGGTCGGCACGACTCTCGCCGATTTCGCGGATCGCTCCCTTGGCATTGGTTATGCCGGCGGGTCGTCCCTGCTTCTCACCTTGCTGTGCGGTTCTCTGTTCATATGGCATCGAACGCTAGGCTCAGTTTCGGTCAGCACGGTCAGTTCGCCGAAGGCCGAGATGTTCTATTGGGTAACCATCATGTTTTCCCAAACGCTGGGGACTGCATTGGGCGACTGGACAGCCGATACCGCTGGATTTGGCTACACCGGAGCGGCCATTGTGTTCGGCGCGTTGTTGGTGTTGGTCGTTGCAGCTTACTATTGGACAAATGTGTCGCGAACCCTGCTTTTTTGGGCAGCATTCATTTTGACCCGCCCGCTCGGTGCCGTGGTGGGTGATTTTCTGGATAAGCCGCTCAGTGCAGGCGGATTGGCCCTGAGTCGTTATTCAGCGTCAGCGGCACTATTCGCCTTCATCCTGACCAGCATTTTGCTATTCAAGCAAAGAGCCGCCAGAACGGCGCATTGAATCATCTGTCGGAGGGGAAATGCGGGTATTGCTGGTTGAAGACGACGCAATGATTGGCGAAGCCATCCAGGAAGCGCTGAAAGACGCTTCTTACGCTGCCGATTGGGTAAAAAACGGTCAAACCGCCCTCACGACACTGGATTGCCAGCACTATGACCTGGTGCTGCTCGATCTTGGCCTTCCGGGTAAGGACGGGTTGGAGGTGCTCACCAGTATTCGCGCCAAAGACAATCCGGTTCCACTGCTCATCATCACCGCCCGCGACGGCCTTGATGATCGACTGCGCGGCCTGGATGGCGGGGCCGATGACTACGTGCTCAAGCCCTTTGCGATGGCCGAGCTGCTGGCCCGAATGCGTGCCGTGCTCCGGCGCAAGGGAGGGAGCGCAACGCCCACGCTCAACAACGGCGTCGTGTCGCTCGATCCGGCAACGCGGGAAGCGGCAGTCAACGATAGCCCTCCTATACAACTTTCTAACCGCGAGTTCGCCTTGTTGCAAGCCTTGCTGGCACGCCCCGGCGCCATTCTTTCCCGTAGTGATTTGGAAGACCGCATCTACGGATGGGGCGAAGAGGTCGAGAGCAACGCCGTCGAATTTCTGATCCACGCACTACGGCGCAAACTGGGCAGCGAAGTCATCAAGAATGTCAGGGGGGTTGGATGGATGGTTTCAAAAAACGCTTGAACGAATCGGTTCAGCTCAAGCTGTCATTTTCGCTGTCGCTGACCATTTTGATCATTGCCCTGGTGGCGGGCATCTTTTCTTTCGTATCCGCGTTCGACGAAGCCCACGAGCTACAGGACGACATGCTGCGCCAAGTTGCGGCGTTGTTTGATCGGCAACACCTCCCGCTTGCACGTCTTGGAAACGATGGAGGCGCCAAAGACAGCGATGAAGAGTCGCGCGTCATCGTCCAGTATCTAATAGATAGCAGCAAGGCTGGGAAAGAGGATGCGGGAGCACCGCTGCCATTACCGACCGCGCTGTCTGATGGACTCCATACGCTAGATGTTGGTAACGAGCCGTTCCGCGTGCTGGTTAAGACAACGGCCAACGGAGATCGGATCGCCGTGGCGCAGGAAACCAGCGTTCGCGATGAAATTGCACGCGATAGCGCTTTTCGCACCTTAATGCCGTTTCTGATTTTGGTTCCCGTTATGCTTTTGATCGTGGCTGACCTTGTTCGCAAGATGTTCCGACCCATCGCTACTTTGTCGGAGGAAATCGACCAACGCGCCAAACAAGAATTACATCCCGTCGAGGAAAGCCATCTTCCCGCCGAAATACGCCCGTTCGTGGTGGCGATCAACCGTCTGCTTGTACGCGTTGACCAGTCAATGGAAATCCAACGCCGGTTTGTCGCGGATGCGGCGCATGAGCTTCGGTCACCATTGACGGCTTTCTCACTGCAAGCGGAACGACTGGCCCAGTCGGAGATGTCAGACGTTGCACGTGAACGTCTCACGACTCTGCGTCGAGGCATAGAGCGCGGACGGAACCTGCTGGATCAGCTTCTCACCTTGACCAAGGCTCAGGCTGCGCTAGACAGGCCCAAGTCGTCTGTTTCGGTGCAGCACGTCTATCGACGCGTGCTGGAAGACCTTATGCCTCTGGCCGAGGCCAAGCACATCGACATTGGCGTCGAAGGAGAGCAGGATGCCCAACTCTGGGTTAACGAGGTGGACGTGATTGCCGTGGTCAAAAACTTGGTTGATAACGCCATTCGCTACACGCCGGATGGTGGCAGGGTTGATCTTTCTGTCACCACGGGGGAAGGCCGTGCAATACTGAGAATCCAAGACTCAGGGCCAGGTATTCAAGTTGTCGAGCGGGAGCGGGTGTTTGATCCGTTTTATCGCACCCTTGGGAGCGACCAAGTCGGGTCAGGTCTGGGCCTTTCAATCGTCAAGGCAGTCACAGACCGGATCGGCGCTGAGCTTCAACTAGGGTTCTCAGATGAAGTGAGGCACTCCGGCCTGTGCGTCTGTGTGCTCGTGCCGCTGGCTAAAGCACTTTAAGGAAATATGTGGCGACATCAACCGGCTGGTACTTTTGGGCAATTCTGTCCGCCGTTTTTGCGGCGCTGACAGCCATTTTTACCAAAATTGGCATTCAGGGTGTCGATTCCGATCTGGCCACCTTAATCCGAACGTGGGTATTCCGGACGAACGTGACCAGTGATTCGTAAGTGTCAGCGGAACCCAGTCACCGCAACGCTGCGTACAAATCGATGATCTTACGCAGCAGCCCCGGCGAGACGCGCCATTGCTCCCCGTCACACAGTAGCGAGCACGACGTCGCGTTGATGCGTGTGACGGTGCCGATGCGTTCGCGCAGATGCTTGTCGGTGAAGCTGACCGTGTCGCCGAGTTTGAACGCGGTCGCATCAACGGGGCGCTGTGGCATGGGAGGCATCTTCTTAAGCTGCCCCGCCAAGCCCGATTCACGAAGGATCGACTTGGCGTCCTTGTTCTGAACTTGGGCCAGCAGCTGGTCGATCAGCTCAACTGGAAATGGATACGGCTCTTTCTTTTTGCGAGGTTTCTTGGTGGTCATCGTGTCGGTCATGGAACATCCCTTTCGGTATTATTTCATGACCCCGCTTCACACAGAAATTCTTACAGGCTCCTATGGTGCCGTCCGTCGAATTTCGATAGTCACAGGCGCGGTCACTGGCTGTGCTTTTTCCGGTGTTCGCAGCGCCCGCCTCGCATCCCGCAAAACGCCAAATGCGGTACTCAAGAACAACCCGGCGATAATGCTTCCTACAAGAATGTCCGGCCAACCTGAAACCACCAGGTAACTGCTTCCGGCAGCTAGCAAGACGCCGACGTTTGCGATCAGATCATTTCGGGAACAAAGCCAAGTTGAGCTCATATTCAGGTTGTCGGCTCGATGGCTGTACAGTAAATAGAAACACACTAGGTTTGCAGCGAAGGCAATTGTGCCGACGGCACCCATCGCTTCTACGACAGGCATCGTCGGATAAATCACTTTGTAGGTCGCTTCTGCCAACACGCCCAGCCCAAACAGCAACATGAAGCTGCCTTTTATTAAAGCTGCGCCGGCTTGCCACCTGGTTGATCTTGCCAGTACAAACAGGCTGAAGCCATAGACGAGCGAATCACCCAGCATGTCGAGCGCATCGGCCATGAGTGACGTCGAACCGGCGTACAGCCCCGCAACACCTTCGACGATGAACATGGCGGCATTGATTGCCAGTACAGCCCACAAGACACGGCCATGACTCGTTCTAAGCGCATCAATTTCGCAGCTTTTATCTTCGCAACAACTTGACATGGTGTTCTCCGTGTAGTCCGCCTCATTATGCCACTCGGCAGCTCTACATTAGTTGCAAGCGTGTGGCGGCTGCACGAGCTTGATGGCTACCATCGCCGACGCCATACTGGACTGCGAAATGCGGCCCTACCGTTTCACGCCGACCGGCGATTTTCGCGTGGCCAACGGCCAAAACAGCCAAAGGGGAGAAAAACATCGACCCATCGTGACCGCAAGGATTAGAATTTGACCGCGTAACTCCATTTCATGCGCAGTGGTCACGTTTCGCGGAATGACTGGTCACGTTCGCCGGAATACGCACGAACGGCAATCATCATTGTCGTACTGTCGGTGTTCGTGGCTTATACGAGCAATTGGTCCAACCCCTTCGAGCTTTCGTCGAAGAACTGGTTGTTCCTTGGATTGTCAGGCCTAGCCACGGGCGCGGCTTGGGTCTGTTATTTCCGGGCACTCAAGATAGGTGAGGCCTCCAAGGTCGCCCCGGTAGACAAGTGCAATTGACATCGCCAACCCGCTCTAGACTGAGTAACCTACAGAGAGAATATTCACTATGCAAAAAGCCTCAGGAAAAGCCGAAGCGCAGCCTGTGCCCTTAAAGTCGATAACTGCGAAAGTTCCTGACATCGCCACCGCGTCGGTTTCCGATACGCTAGCCGCTCTGCATGTGAACCCGGACACCGGACTCGCGCGCGCTGAAGTGGATACTCGCCTCAATGAGGAGGGCTACAACGAAGTCGCGGAAAAAGTGAAGCATCCGGTCCTTAAATTTCTCGGAAAATTCTGGGGAGTCTCGGCATGGATGCTTGAACTGATTATGGTGCTGTCCGTGGTGCTCGGCAATTACTCTGATCTCGCTGTGGTCGGGGCGTTACTGGTTGTCAACGCGGTGCTAGGATTTATGCAGGAGCACCGTGCCGAGGGAGTTGTTGAGGCACTGCGGAAACAGTTGCAGGTCAGTGCGCGCGTGCGTCGCGATTCAAGCTGGCAGGTTATTCCGGCCCGCGAGCTGGTTCCCGGCGATATCGTTCGCGTTCGATCCGGCGACGTTATTCCGGCAGACGTGAAGCTTCTTACTGGAGCGTTGAGCGTGGATCAGTCGACTCTCACAGGCGAGTCCAACGATGCAGACAAGGCGCCCGGCGACGTTCTGTCGTCGGGCTCTGTTGCCCGTCGGGGAGAAGGCAACGGCGTGGTGATACTGACTGGGGCAAGGACCTACTTCGGCCGAACAACTGAGCTTGTGCAGGTGGCGCGCCCGAAACTTCACATCGAAGCAGTCGTGGCTAAGATTGTCCGCTGGCTCTTTGTCATTGTCGGCGTTCTGCTCGGCGTAGTGGTCGCATTGTCGGTGATCCGTGGCGTGCCAATGATCGAAATGATGCCGCTCACGCTCGTTTTGCTCATGAGTGCGGTGCCGGTCGCTCTCCCTGTCATGTTCACGGTCAGTATGGCCCTTGGGTCGAAGGAGCTGGCCAAGCGAGGGGTGCTGGTCACCCGTCTGAGCGCCGCTGAGGATGCCGCGACGATGGACATGCTCTGCGTGGACAAAACGGGAACCATCACGATGAACCAGCTCGCCGTTACCGGCGTGATTCCGCTGGAGAAAGCTACGGAAGCTGATGTGTTGTTCGCAGGCGCTCTCGCATCGCAAGAGGCCAATCAGGATACCATCGATCTGGCATTCCTCACCGCCGCAAAAGAGCATCACGTCTTCGACGGCCTGCCCGCTGTGACACCGATTTCTTTCGCACCTTTTGATGCGAAAAGCCGGCGGACGGAGGCCGTGGTCGAACAAAACGGGCAGCGGCTATGCGTGATGAAAGGCGCCGTGCGCACTATCGCCGAAGCTTGTGGACTAAGGCCGCCTGAAATCGTGGCGCTGGAGCAACGCGTTAGCGCGGCGGCTGCGAAGGGCTATCGGACATTGGCGGTAGCCCGTGGCCCCGAGAAGGGCATTCCGGCTTTGGTGGGGCTGGTGTCGCTCTATGACCCGCCGCGATCCGACGCCAAGCAACTCATCGCCGCACTCCTAGACATCGGTGTTCAGGTAAAGATGCTCACCGGCGATGCATTGCCGGTGGCGCTTGAGATTGGTTCAGGAGTTGGGTTGCCCAACATCAGGCGCGTGGGCGATTTGAAAGCGGCGGGCACTGGGACCGGCAGCGAGGCCATTGATCTCTTGGCGAGTGTGGATGGTTTTGCCGAGGTATATCCAGAGGACAAGTACATCGTTGTGCAGCATTTGCAGACCGCAGGGCACGTAACAGGTATGACGGGCGATGGCGTCAACGATGCGCCTGCTCTTCGTCAGGCAGAGGTGGGGATCGCCGTCAGCACAGCAACCGACGTGGCCAAGGGCGCCGCGAGCGTTGTTTTGACCGAGCCGGGTTTAACTAATATCTTGACGCTGGTCCAACAAGGGCGGACAATTTATCAGCGTATTTTGACCTGGATTATCAACAAGATTAGCCGGACCATCCTCAAGGCCGCGTTCGTGTCAATTGCCTTCGTGGTGACCGGCAAGTTCGTTGTCTCGGCTTTCGCGATGTTGCTGCTGGTCTTCCTGACGGACTTCGCGAAGATCTCCCTCGCCACCGATAACGTTCGGCCATCCAAGAAGCCGGAGACTTGGAACATCGGGGGCTTCATCACCGTATCCGTGGTGCTCGGGATCGCGATGCTTGCAGAAACGCTCTTCCTTTTGTGGGTCGGCTGGACACGATTCGGTTTGTCGACCGACAATAACGCGCTCTACACTTTCAGCTTTCTCCTGCTGCTCTACTTCGCTGTATTCTCAGTCGTGTCCGCGCGCGAGCGCCACTGGTTCTGGTCTACCCTCCCCAGCAAGGCGCTTATGCTGGCCCTTGCCGCCGACGCCATCACGGGCACTTTACTGACGTTTGTGGGAATCAAGGGACTCACGCCTTTGCCCTGGTGGGCGACGCTCGCAGTCTTTGCGTATGCCATGGTCTCGTGCCTAGTCTTGAACGACGCCCTAAAGGTCGCGATGATCAAGTGGCGCATCTTGAACGTCATGGTTTTGAAACCTGTGCCTACCCCGGCGCCGGCGAAAGAATAGACATGAGTTGAAGTGACGGATATTTCAACAATTCTGGCGGACGACCAGGGGCCAGAGGCTTAACCCGGCTTTCCGTTCCACTGCACCTCAAACCCCTAATTGCGCCATGGCCGGCGCCGTTTCGGGCGGACCATCTGTGATCGCAAGCCGTCGGGGACGAACAGAATGACGTTGTGCGGTTTGTCGGCGCCGTGCGCTGCCATGCTGAGGGCCGCTCCGGCAACCAACACTGCCAACCGATTGATTCGTAATTTCATTGAAGTTCCAAAAAAGCCAGCAATGCGTCCATCGGTGCTGGCAAGATAATCGAGATAGCGGGCAATATGCTTGAATGAATTGCAGAAATCAAGCACAAACTTCCATGGGCCGGTTTCGATTAATTTCAGAAAAAGTCTCGCATCACGTTATAGTCCGGTCACAATCAAGGGCCAGAATCGGAGCTCTTTTTTTAAATCCGAATTTTTCATCACTTCAGACCCTTTAGGATATCAATTCCTGTGCGACACATCATGATGGTGCTGATGACCCTCCATGGCGTCGGTGCCGTGGTCTGACAGCTGAGCGTCGAACCACTTGTGCAAGGCCGCCACCATCACGGGGTTGGATGTCCGATAGTTGAGCTCGGCTCCGCCGTCTACATCTCGGTAGTCGATGGCAATTTGGGCTTGCTTGGTCGAACGAAGTTCTTCCAACCCAGGCATGGTCTTGCCGTGAATGTGCGAAGGGCCCGAAAAGTCGCCTTGGAGAAACTGCTGTTTTATCTCGTGCAGATGCACCCTCACTAGCTTCGTCTGGTCCGCGTCCGCAATGTTCTTCGCGACGACGCGCTGGATTCCTCCCTCTGCGGTCTTAGTGAAGATGTGGGTTGTCGCTGCGAGGCTGAACGGCATGACTTCCTTGCCTCGCTCCGCGACCTCGGCTTGGCGCTGGGCGTCGGCAGCAATGGCCAATTGAGGGAAAGTGGAAGCGATAGCGACAGCCAGGGCGATAGTGATCTTTTTCATGAGCGATGCGTCCAATAGGTGGGAATTGAGTATGCCAAGCCATCAAGGTATCCCTTGTGGAATGCCTCTGGTACGTTAATGTCCGATGAATCGGCTCGACTAGGTTATGATCCAGATCATGTTTAAGGTTGGAGTTCACAATGCGTTCACTCGACGGTTTGCCGCCGGAGTTGCTTGGATTCGACCCCGTTTTGATCGCGGCCACGAAAGAACTACAGTATCCGCCTGGCCGAGTGCTGTTCCGCACCGGAGACCGACCCCGCTGGTTATTCTTTATCTTGCAGGGTCAAGCGCTGCTGCAGCGGGTCACTGTTTAAGGAACATCCGTGACGTTGCAAAGGACGAATCGTGGCTTCCTGGCAGAAGCGAGTTTGACCACGTCCGCATACCACTGCGAAGCCATGTGCAAAAGCGAATGTCAGATTCTGGCCTTCCCCTTGAAGGAACTTCGCGATGCCATTGACAGACATGCCCCGACGAGATGGGCATGGATCACCTTGCTGAGCACACAGTCAAGACAGCAACGGCTCCGCATCGAGCGATTGGCGCTTAATTCGCTGCGGGACCGGCTCAAACATCTGGTCTACACTGAGGGCAACACCAGGGGGAGCTACGACGTTACAAGTACACGGGCAGCGCTCGCTGGTGAACTGTGCGTGACTCCAGCGGCGCTATATCGAACTTTGGCATCGCTTCATGCCGAAGGAGTCATTTCGTTAGGTCCGACGACAATCTGCTGGCGCGACGGATAAGTGGATAAATGGACCGGACTGTAAGTTCAAAACAGGACTACGCCCGCGTATCGACCGATGACCAGAACCTGGACTTGCAGCGCGATGCGTTGCAGGCGGCCGGCTGCGAGCGCGTCGTTGAGGAGATGGTGAGCGGTGCCAGGGCGGACCGCACCGGACTGGGCATTCGCAGGAGCAGGCTGCGCTTCCAAGGTCGGGCGCCGCCGCCTGCAAGAAAACATCGGCACCGGAGCGAGCGGCGGCAAGCTGGTCTTTCACCTGTTCGGCGCACTGGCCGAGTTCGAGCGCAAGCGGATCCGCGAGCGCAGCCAGGCCGGTCCGCTCGCGGCGCGTGCGCGCGCCCGCATGGGCGGATGGCGGAAGGCCCTTGATCCGGGCAGGCTCGCGCTTGGAAGATCCCGCCCTGGATGGTCGTGCTCTGCTGCGGCACCACAGGCTGGGTACTAGCCATCCTGTTCTGGTTGGCGATTTCCGTGTCATGTGTAGAAGCGTCATGTGTAGGACGGCAATGTCGTTGTTGGGCCGACTACCCGGGAAGCAGGTGCGAAAACAAGGCCTGAGCATCGGTGCCGGCAGCTGCCGTCACCGTCACATCGATCGACACCGCCGTGCGACTTACCGCGTAACTCATGAAGCTGCAGCATTGTTGTTCCTGCAAAACCATCGTATCGACGTCGTCCGCCGCATCGAGTCGGTATGACAGGTTCAGGCGCGGCCCGGCTAATTGATGACTTAGCAGCGCGCGCGACGTCAAATCACGCAGCCAGGCGGCGCGTTCTTTGAAATTCTCAGCCGACAATGTGCATGCGATCGGCGCGGGCTTGCCAACATTGATCGCGTCCCACGGAGTGGTGTATGAGTTGTGATTCCTGGGAGGCTGGGCTCCCGCTCAGTTAATGACGGCCGACAGCCGTGCAGGCTGAGCATCACATAGCGACTGCAAGCCTTCGAGTTGCATG